>CANRKW010000011.1 GCA_947631345.1 uncultured Bacilli bacterium
TGAACACCTCTGAACAGAACTGAACACCTCTGAACAGGACTGAACACCTCTGAACAGGACTGAACACCTCTGAACAGGACTGAACACCTCTGAACAGAATTGAACACCTCTTAATAGAATTGCTTGCAAAATTTAAAATTAGATATATTCGATAGGAACCTTGTAATTATCACTATCATATGCAACAATATCTTTAGACATACATAAAACTATACCACAACCTTTTTTTGTTTCAAAATTGTTTACTACATTAAAGTTTTTTATTGCATCTTTACTAGGATTCGTACTTTTCTTAATTTCTATTGGGTAAATAATATTGTTGTAGTTAATAAGTAAATCTATTTCTTTTTTGTTGTTATCTCTATAATAATATAAGTGTTTTTTAGCATCTTTTCCGTGATTCGTAAATGATTTAATTATTTCAGTTACTACATATGTTTCAAATATTTGCCCACTATATGCACTTTTTTCTAAAGTTATATGGTCTACATATCCAGCTAAATAAGAAGCAAGTCCTGTATCAGTAAAATATATTTTTTTTCTTTTTATGGCACGAGCTACACTATTATTCATATAAGGCTGTAATAAGAAAATTATACCAGTATTTTTTAATATTGAAAGCCAAGAATTTGCTGTTTTGTCATCAATTCCAACTTCTGAAGCAATTTTAGAAGCAATAAATTCTTGACCAGTTCTAGCTGCTAGGGAAGAGACAAATTTAAAAAATTTATTTTCATCTTTAATATTTATTGATTTTCTTATATCTTTTTCAATAAAAGTTCTAAGATAATCACTATAATATTGTTCTACACTTTTTTCTGTTACATATAACTCTGGGTAAGAACCTCTATAAATTTTTTCATAAAGGCCTATAGTAGATTTATACAGAGTTCTTTCTCTTTTTCTAATCTCATTAATATCCGGGATAAATAAACTATCTTTTTTTTCTTCTATCTCTCTTTCTGATAAACCATATAAATCTAATATACCAACTCTTCCAGCAAGAGACTCTGATATTTCTTCCATAGTTTCAAATATTTGACTTCCTGTTAAAAAATATAAAGTTTCTATTTTTTCTTTTTCACCAAAAGTTATTTTTTCATTATCATTATCAACTATCATTTTAATATATGATAATAATTCTGGCGCTCTTTGAAATTCATCAATTATAATAGGTGTTTCATGTGTTCTTAAAAATAGTTCTGGGTCTTCTTGTGCTTGAGTTCTTAAAATAATATCATCTAATGTAACTTTATTAATTTTCTTATTTATATTTTTTGAAATAAAACTTAATAATGTACTTTTTCCAACTTGTCTAGGACCAGTTATCATAATAACTTGATAGTTATCTATCATTTTAGTTAGTTTTTCTTCAATAGTTCTTCTAATATATTTCATTTATCACCTAAAATAATCGTATCAAATTTAACATAAATTGTCAGCAAAATCGGAATTCAATTCCGAAAATGTATAAAAAATAATAAAAGTTTTTCTATTTGTTATTGAATTAATACGAAAGTATGATATAATTCTTTTATAAAAACGAGGAAGTATGAGGAGTACAAAGTAATAGTTATATAGAGAGTTAGTGGTTGGTGGAAACTAATTAATTACCTTTGGAATGTTGCATACCTAGTTGCTAAAAGCCGTATATATGCGTTAAATATTTGAGAAAGATAAGGTGGTACCGCGAATGATTCGTCCTTGAGTTGTTCGTGGTTTTATTTATAGGAGGAAAAAATGTTAGATAAAAAATATAATGCACAAGAAAAAGAAAATAAATGGTTAGAGTATTGGAAGGAAAATAAAATATATGAGTTTAAATTAGACAAGAGAAAGATATTTTCTATTGATACTCCACCTCCAACAGTTAATGGAAAAATACACATTGGCCACGTTTTTTCATACTCACAAACTGAAATGATTGCAAGATATAAAAGATTAAGAGGTTACAATATATTTTATCCATTTGGTTTTGACGACAATGGTTTACCTAGTGAAAGACTAGTTGAAAAAGAACAAGGCAAAAAAGCCCACGAAATAGGTAGAGAAGAATTTTCTAAATTATGTTATGAAACTACTGATAAATATGAAGAAGAATTTCAAAACCTATTCAGCAAATTAGGTGTAAGTACAGACTGGAATATACATTATAAAACAGTAAGTCCTAGTACTATAAAAATAAGTCAAATGTCATTTTTAGACCTAATAGAAAAAGGGCATTGCTATCATAAGGAAAGCCCAGCTTTATGGTGTAATGAGTGCTTAACTTCAATAGCCCAAGCGGAACTTGAAACTAAAACTATAAAAACAACATTTAATTATATTAACTTTAAAACAGTAGAAGACAATGAAGAGTTTACTATTGCAACAACAAGACCAGAATTATTACCAGCAATTGTATGTGTTTTTGTAAATCCAAATGATGAAGTTCATAAGCATTTAATAGGAAAAACAGCCCATATTCCAGTAATAAATATAGACGTTCCTATAATGGCTGATGAAAAAGTTGCAACTGATAAAGGTACAGGTGTAGTTATGTGTTGTACTTTTGGTGATCAAACAGACATAGAGTGGTGGAAAAAATATAATTTACCTTTAAAATACATATTCACAAGTGATGGAAAAATTTCTAATGAAGTTCCAAATTATGGAGGAATGAAAATAAAAGATGCCAGAAAACAAATAATTGAAGACTTACAAAATGGTGGATATGTTGTTAAAATTGAAGAATTAGAACACGAAGTTCAAACACACGAAAGATGTGGTAAAGAAGTAGAATATGCTGTTATGAAACAATGGTTTATAGATATTATGAATCATAAAGAGGACTTCTTAAAAATCGGTAATGAAATTAAATGGTATCCAGAATATATGCACACTAGATATGAAGAGTGGGTTAATAATGTTCTTTGGGACTGGTGTATTTCAAGACAAAGATACTTTGGTGTACCATTTCCAGTTTGGTATTGTAAAAAATGTGGAGAAGCCGTTTTCGCTAAAAAAGAAGAATTACCAGTAAATCCAATTGTAACTTCTCCTAATGTTTCTTGTTGTCCAAAATGCGGATGTAATGAATTTATTCCAGAAACTGATGTTATGGATACCTGGGCTACATCTTCTTTAACACCATTAATAAATATGAAATATGGTGAAAAAGAAAACTATGAAAACATACTAAAACCAATGAGTATCAGAACAAATGCTTCAGAAATAATAAGAACTTGGGATTTCTATACAATTGTAAAAAGTTTCTATCACTTTGGTACACGTCCTTGGGATAATGTAATGATTTCTGGTTTTGCTTTAGCTAGTAAAGGCGAAAAAATCAGTAAATCTAAAGGTAATAGTAAAGTTGAACCTCTAGAATTAATAGACGAATATTCAGCAGATGTAGTTAGATACTGGGCAGGTTCAGGAAGACTTGGAACTGATATAACATTTAGTGAAGAAACACTTTTAAGAGGTAAAAAACTTGTAAATAAAATATGGAATGTTTCTAAATTTATAGAAATGCACTTAACTGATTTTAAAGATAAAGAATTTAATGATTATCAATATATAGATAAATGGATTTTAGGTTCATTTCAAGAAATGGAAAAAGGCTTCATAAAAGACTTAGACGAATATGAAGTAGGACTTGCTTTAAACCATTTAGAAAAATTCTTTTGGAATTTCTGTGATAACTATATAGAAATAGTAAAACATAGATTATATAGACCAGAAGAATTTGGAGAAATAGCAAGATATTCTGGACAAAAAACTGTATATATGATTCTTTACAAATTATTACAAGATTTTAGTATATATTTTCCATTTATAACTGAAGAAATATATCAAGAATTATATAAAGATAATAAATCTATTCATTTAACTACAATAAAACCATTTGACTTTTCATTTGATAAAGAAATAAAAAATGGAAATGATATAATAAATATAATAAGTGAATGTAGAGGAGAAAAATCAAATAACAACGTTTCACTTAAAACACCTATAAAAGATTTATCATTGAGTTTAAATAAAGAACTTAAATTAGCAGTAGAAGAATCTATAAAAGACTTTAAAGCAACATTATTTATAGAAAACCTAAATATTAAAGAAATAAATAATGACTATACAATTGATAAAATAGAACTAGATATAATGTAATTTACTTTTTATGTGTTTTCCTTTATAATTTATATGAGGGTAAAAATGAAATATATAATACATAAATTGAAAAATTTTAATTATAAAGAGTTTTATAAATATACAAAAGAAATATCTAAAATAAATAATAAATCTATATTATATTGTTTATTTGATATAATAAAATGTGGATTTTTAATGGGAAGTGGATATAAGAATTACTATGACTATGAATTTTATTCTTTAACAGATAATGAAAGAAAAACTTATGTAACTGATAGAAATATAATAAAGATAAACGAGTTATATAATGATAAAGAGAAACTTATAATATTTAAAGATAAATCCTTATTTAATAGTACATATAACAAATTCATTAAAAGAGATTTCATAGATTTAAGAAATGTAAGTTTTAAAGAATTTAAAGAATTTGTAAAGGATAAAAGTAAAATAGTTGTAAAAAGTATAAGTCAAGATAATGATAAATATGAAATATTAAATATTGATAAAGAGAAATTCAAAAATGAATATAATGTTCTTAAAATTTATAATTCTATAATTAAAAATGAGGAATATTTAATAGAAGAATATGTTGTAAATAATGAGAAGTTACTTTATAATGATAGTTATATTAAAGTTGTTACTTTTTTAGATGAAAAAGGTAAATGTCATATATTAGAAAGCATTTTTGTTATTAATGATGTAAAAGAAAAAATGTATAGTTTTATAAATGAAGAAGGTAAATTATATACTCCAGCTATTTCTTTAAATGGAAAACTTTATACAAAACATCCTAGTAATAATAGTGTAATTGTAGGATATAAGGTACCACTTTATGATAAAGTTCAAGAGTTTTTAGATAAAGTTAGCAAAGTTGTTAAAAATGTGAGATTTCTTGAGTGGAATATATTAATATCAAAAGATGAACTAGTTTTATTAAGTGCATCATTTATTCCTAAAGTTTATCAACCTAAACCTAGTGTAAGTGGTACAAAAACTGGAAAATTAGATAAATATAAAAAATATATGGGAGAAAAAATATGAATTTATTTGTTGTAATAGTTTTAGGTATAATATCAATTATGTTTTTATTAGTAGGTTCTTTAATAGTATTTAGAACTAAAAATAATAAAAGTATTATGACTTTTAGTGTTTCATTAGGTTTTATAGTGCTTGTTCTTTTAGGTTTTATTCATTTATTACCTGATGCATACATTTTCTTTTTAAGCAAATTTAGCAAGATAAATAGTATTATCTATATAATACTAATCGCACTTCTTGGCTTTTTTGTGGTATTTATTATAGATAGATTCACAGGACACAATGAAGAAAAAAATCATATTAAACATATATCTATAATAACTTGTATATTTTTAGTTATTCACAATTTTATAGAAGGTATGACTTTATATAGTACAGTATTACTTAGTTATGAATCAGCTGTTTTACTTACTTTAGGAATTGGACTACATAATATTCCTCTTGGTTTTACTTTGTCTAGCACATATTCTAAAAGTCATACTAGAATTGAAACTGTTTTATATATGATATTCATAGGTTTTTCTTACTTACTTGGTGCTTTAGTTTCTTATAAATTTACAAATATATTTATAAGTGAAGTAGTACTTGGAATACTTTTAATGATTACATTTGGTATGATAATGTATATTGCCATTTTTGAATTTTTGCCTGAAATAATAGAAAGCAAAGATGTAAAAATGAAAGCACTTGGAATAATTATAGGTATAATTCTTATGACTATTTCATTATTATTATAGGAGGAGTCTATGTTTAGAGATTTTCTTTATAAATCAAAAATATATCTTTTATTAATTTTACTAATATTTTTGATATTTGTAATTATAAGTATGACTTCATTTGAATTTATTAAAAATATAGATAATTCTTTTATGAATTTTATGAATAATTATATAATAAATGATTCACTTACTACGTTTTTTAAAATTATTACTAATATGGGTGGTGTAATATTTTTTGTAGTTTTTTTAATATTTATGTTGATTTTTATAAAAGACAAATCTTATTTTTCTTGGACTAGTAGAACTTTAATAACAACGTATTTATTAAGTGTTGTACTTAAAAATATCTTTAAAAGAGAAAGACCATTAATTAATTTAATAGAAAAACCTTATGACTATTCTTTCCCTAGCGGGCATACTATGTGTAGTGTTGCATTTTATGGATTTTTAATATATTTAATTAATAAAAAAGTTAAAAATAAAATAGTTAGAATATTATTAACTATATTATTAAGTGTTATTTTATTTATTGTGTCTTTTTCTAGACTTTATTTAGGTGTTCATTATTTATCAGATGTAATATGTGGATTTATAATTGGGACTATTTGTTTGATTATGTTTATTCATTATGTTAAAATAAAAGAGGTATTTTAAATTAGTGAAAGGAGAGAGTCAAATGGATAAAAATGAAGTGATAGAAGCAATAGAATATTTAAAAAAGTATAAAACGGAAACAAACAGACTTGAAGCTAAAAAGGCATTAGGTGGATTTCCTACGTGTTATGATACTTTTTCAAGTTTTTCTAATAAATATGGTGGATTAATAATATTTGGAATTGATGAAAGTAAGGATTTTGAAGTAACTGGTGTATATGATGTAAATGACTTGCAAAAGAAAATATCTTCTTTATGTAAAGATTCAATGGAGCCAGTAATTAGACCAGATATATTACCTTTAGAATATGATGGAAAACAAATAATTGCAGTTAAAATTAGTGAAATACCTCAAAATAAAAAGCCTTGTTATTATAAACCTAAGGGATTAAAAGGTGGCTCATACACTAGAGTTGGTGATAGTGATTCACTTATGACTGATTATGAAATATATGCTTTACAAAGTTATAATGATCATATTTTTGAAGATATAAGACCTAACAAACGTGCCAGTTTAGAAGACTTAAATAAAGAATTATTAGATGAATATTTAAAAAAAGTAAAAATGGAAAAACCTAATTTTGCTAAAAATGATTATAATAAATGTTTAAAATTAAGTGGAATAATTGATATAAGTGAAGATAAGGTTTATCCAACTTTAGCTGGTACTTTAATTTTTGGAGAATATCCTCAAAGTTTTTATCCCCAATTGTTTATTGCTTGTTCTGTTATCCAGGGACAAAATTAGGTGACACTGGTAGTTTAGGGGAAAGATTTTTAGATAATAAAAGAGTTGAAGGCACTATTGAAGAAATGCTAGAAGGTACTATGAATTTTATACAAAGAAATATGAAAACTAGTGTAATAATAAATTCAAAAGGGGAAAGAATAAATCGAACTGAATACCCTTTAAAAGCTTTAAGAGAAGCAATAACTAATGCTTTAATACACCGCGATTATAGTTCTCAAACTGAAAATGCTTATATTTCTCTTTATATGTATAATGATAGAATTGAAATAATAAATCCTGGAACTTTATATGGTACAAACAGACTAGAAAAATTGGGTACAGCAACTACAATGGAAGCAAGAAATACAACTATTGTTAAAATACTAGAAGAAAAAGGTTCTGTTATTGAAAATAGGCATACTGGTATTCCTACTATGATAAGTGAAATGAAAATTTATGGGTTAGCAGACCCTGAATTTTATGAGGAAAGAGATAGTTTTAAAGTAATATTTAGAAATACAAATGTAATAGATAGTGGACATGAAAGTGGACATGAAAGTGGACATGAAAGTGGACATGAAAAATCAATAGAAAATTATAAGAAAAAGGTTTTAGAATATTGTCAAAAACCTAGAACTGCTAAGGAAATTAAAGAATATATAAATATTAATTCTAGGCAATATATTTCAACAAATATAATCAAACCATTAATTGATGAAGGAAAATTGGATTATACAGATAAAAATACTATTAAATCTAAAAGTCAAAAGTATATAGCAGTAAAAAATATTTTTTAATTACTTGTATTTTATTAATAAAAATGAAGAAAAAATGATTAGCTTAAAGTATAAAAATTTATTTCAAAGTTTTATGGAACATTATAGTTAAGTATGCTTTAAATTATGAAGAAATAAGGAGGACAAAATGAAAAAAAATCTAATTTTATTTATTAAAGGAATTATTTTAGGAGTTGCATTTATAATACCAGGAGTAAGTGGAGGAACACTTGCAGTTTTACTTGGAATATATGAAGAATTAATAGAAGCAGCTTCCAATTTTTATAAAGGGTTTAACAATTTTAAAAAATACTTTATATTTTTACTTCCAATTTTACTTGGTGTTTTGTTTTCAATTATAATATGTGCAAGATTAATAAAAATAGGTCTAGAAAAAGCTCCAATTATAACTATGCTTGTCTTTTTAGGTCTAATTATAGGTGGTATTCCTAAATTATTTAAAGAAGTAGGTAAAAAACCTGGAATAAAAGAATTATCATTTATGTTAATAGGTATAATTATAGTACTTCTTATGCTTATTGCTGATAAAGGAAGTGCAAGTGTAAGTTTTGAAAACATAAATACACTAGGCTACATCTTACTACTTTTAGTAGGTATGCTTGCTTCTGCTACAATGGTAGTTCCTGGAATAAGCGGTTCTTTCACATTAATGCTTATAGGTTATTATGAACCAATTTTAAAAGTAATAAACGACATAACTTCATTTAAAAACATAACTTCAAACATACTAATACTTCTTCCTTTTATGATAGGTGTTATTCTAGGTATATTAATAATATCTAAAATAATAGAATTTCTACTTAAAAAACATCATACAGAAACATACTATGTAATAATAGGTTTTGTTATATCATCTGTAATAAGTGTAATATATCAAATAAAAGACTTTCCTTTTAATAAAATACACTTAATAATAGGTTTAGTTTTTCTTTTAATAAATTCAATATTTGTATATAAAGTATTTGATAAGTAGGTGGTCTTTTGTGGAATTTTTAAAGAATCTAAAGTATGTATGGTCATATTCTAAAAGTGAATATAAAAAAATAATCCTATATATATTAATGGGTATAGTAAGTATAGTAATGAGTCTAATTTCACCTATAATATTTGCTAGATTAGTTGTTAATTTAACACAAAACAAAATAAAACAATTTATATATATGATTATAATAGTTAATATAATTTATATATTTGAAGACTTTATAAATTACTTTAAGAGTATAATATATGATAAGATATTCGTTAATATATACACTAAAATACAAGTCGATTTAGGTAGAGAAATACTTAAATTAAATAACAAAACTTTAGAAGAAAAGAATTCAGGAATTTTTATACAAAGATTACTTAATGATACAGAAAATATATCTAAAATATTTACTGACTTTAACACTTCTTTAGATGAAATAATAAGTAATATAGGTACTTTAGTTATATATTTCATTATAAGTAAACCTATATTTATATTTATAATGATTATGTTAATAATGAGATTCTTATTAGATTCTAAAAGAATAAATATATACACAAGTAATAAAAAAGCATATAGAAAAGATTTAGATAAAACAACTGGATTTGCTAGTGAAATAATAAGAGGTGCAGAAGACATTAAAATGCTAAACGGCGAAGAAAGTTTTTTAAGTAATTTAAAAAGTAGATTTGATAAGTTGAATATTCAAAATTACAATTTGAAAAAAACTAATTACTTATTTATTTTAGTAAGAGCTTGTATGACAGATATTGGTTATTTAATAGAATGCATAATGATAGCTTTATCTGTTTTAACAAATAAAATAAGTATTCCAAATGGTGTAGTTTTATTTAACTTTGGTACGTCATATAATGGTCTTATATATAGTATAACAAATTTACACGAACTCATTAAAAACTTTAACATATCTGCTACTAGAGTATTTGATATATTTGAAAGTAATGAATATGAAAAAGAAACATTTGGTAATACTCATTTAGATAAAGTAAAAGGAGACTTTGAATTTAAAAATGTAAGTTTTAAATATGATAAAAAGAAAGTATTAAAAAATGTAAGCTTTAATGTTATGCATGATAAAACAGTAGCTTTTGTAGGAAAAAGTGGAAGTGGAAAATCTACTATATTTAAACTTCTTTGTAAAATGTATGATAATTATACTGGTAAAATTACAATAGATGGAATTGATATAAAAAATTTAGATAAAAGTTCTATAAGAGGTAATATTACTATAGTAAGTCAAAATCCTTATATATTTAATATGAGTATTAAAGATAACTTAAAAATAGTTAAAAATGATGTTACTTTTAAAGAAATAAAAGAAGCATGTAAAATGGCTTGTTTAGATAAATTTATAGAATCTTTACCAGAAAAATATGATACAATAGTAGGTGAAGGCGGGGTAAATTTATCTGGAGGTCAAAAACAAAGATTAGCAATTGCAAGAGCTTTCATACAAAAGACTGAAATAATACTTTTTGATGAAGCAACAAGTAGTTTAGATAATGAAACACAACTAAATATAGAAAAAGCAATAGAAAATTTAAAAAAGGATTTCACAATTTTAATTATTGCACATAGACTTTCTACAATAAAAAATGCTGACAAAATATATTTAATAGATGATGGTAAAATAATAGATGAAGGAACTCATAAAGAATTGTATCAAAAAAGTGAAGAATACAAAAAATTATATGAAATAGAATTTAAGTAGGTGGATTATGATAGAAGTTAAAAATATTAGTAAAACTTATAAATCTAAAAAAGGAAAAAATACATTAGCATTAGATAATGTAACTCTTTCATTTAGTGAAAAAGGTATGACTTTTATATTAGGTAAAAGTGGAAGTGGAAAAAGTACATTACTTAATGTTTTAGGTGGACTTGATAAATATGATAAAGGAGAAGTATTAGTACTAGGTAAAAGTACTAAAGAATTTAGTGAAAGTGAATTTGATTCATATAGAAATACATATGTAGGTTTTATTTTTCAAGAATTTAATCTTTTAGAAGAATATAATGTATATGAAAATATAACTCTTGCTTTACAACTTCAACAAAAAGAGATAAATGATAAAGAGTTAGATCGTTTATTTGAAAAACTTGAATTAAGTGACTTAAAACAAAGAAAAGTAAATGAATTATCTGGTGGACAAAAGCAAAGAGTTGCTATTATGAGAGCTTTAATTAAAAATCCAAAACTTATTTTAGCAGATGAGCCAACAGGAAATTTAGACTCAAAAACTGGTAAAGAAGTTATGGAACTTTTACAAGAAATAAGTAAAGAAAAACTAGTAGTAATAGTAAGTCACGATACTGAATATGCAAAAACATATGGAGATAGAATTATAGAAATAAAAGATGGTAAAGTAATAAGTGACACACTAGAGGGAACCCTACAAGAAAAAACTAAAAACTATGAAACAATTAAATCACATTTACCTTTAAAAGAAAGCTTAAAATTAGGGCTTGGTAGTCTAAAATTTAAAAAGATAAAACTATTATTTACAATAATACTAATAATATTTACTTTAGGTTTTTTAAGTTGTTCAGATACATTATCTAGTTATAACTATAATAAAGAATTAGGTAAAACTTTTAAAGAAAAAAATGAAGAATATTTTTTAGTAGAAAATAATTATCTATATTATGACAGTTATGGCTCACTTGATAAAATACCTATGATTTTAACAGAAGAAAAAGAAGAAAAAATAAAAAAAGAAATAAAAGGTGAACCATATAAAGTATATGATTTTTATGAAACTACTTGTTACGGAAAATGTTCAGTTGAAAGCACATTAAAAATAGATAATAAAGAATTTACTGATATGTATGGCTATACTAAAGTAATAGTGGATGATACTCTTTCTTCTATAAATGAAGAAATAATAGGAAAAAATAGTGTAAGTGATAATGAAATAGTAATATCTAATTATATAGCTGACAAAATAATAAGAAATGGTATATATGTACACGAATTAGTAGTAGATACAGAATTTAAAAAATCAAACATTTTTGAACCTAAAACATATGAAGACATAATAAACACTAACTATACATATTATTTTGGAGAATTAGGTAAAGTTAAAATAGTAGGTATAATTAACTATAAAATAGATGAAAAAGACACAAATTTAATAGAAAATTTATATAGTAATATATATATAAGTAGTAGTTTTATAGAAAATCTAGAAACATATGAAGGTTCCTCATTAAATAGTAAATACTATTATAATGCAGTTTATACTGATAATGAACCACTAAGCGAATACAGTGTAAATCCAGGAGCTTTAAATCATGAAATAGAATATTTTGATGGCACTAATTGGGTAAAAAGAAGTAGTTTAAATCCTAATGAAGTAATACTAAATATTGATTTATTAACATATTATGATAACGATTACTATAGTAACTTAAGTAGTTACCAAAATGCCCATTATGATGAAGATTATTCCGTCACAGCTAATAGATTTAATGCTAACTATATAAATGAAAAAAATGTAATAGGTAAAAAAATAAACTTAACTAGTTACTTTGGTTATGAACAAGATGATATATTTAAAAAATATGATAATCTTACAGTAGTAGGTGTATTTGTAAATGACTATATTACATATGGTGAAAATACATATAGTGAATCTATTAACATCTATCTGAGTGAAGATGAAGTAAGAGATATTGTTACAAATACATTTGAAAATACTAGTTTATTATTTAAAGCAAATGATAAAACTGACTTGGCTAATTTAAGTAAGAAATTCCCTTATGAAAGTGAATTATCTATAAAAACAGCATATAGTGATATTCTATATAATGAATATGAATTATTTCAAGTAATAAGTAAAATAGCTTTTTATATAAGTATAGTACTTTTGGTATTTACAATAATACTAATAATGAACTTTATGTTTAACAGTGTAACTTATCGTAAAAAAGAAATAGGGGTATTAAGAGCTTTAGGTTCTAGAGTAAATGATGTAAGTAAAATATTCTTATGGGAAGCCTTTGTTATATCAATAATCTCAGGTACAGTTGCTTCAATTTTACTAATAGTTGTATCTAATACATTAAATAGCTTTATCAAATCTAGATTACTTTTAGTTTCTACACCTTTCTTAATTGGTTTTAGACAATTCTTTATAATATATTTAGTAGTATTTATATTAACATTTATATCAAGTATATTACCAATAATTAAAATATCTAAAATGAAACCAATAGATGCAATATTAAATAAATAGGAGTTGTTATGAAAAATAAAAAGGGTTTTACATTAGTAGAAATGTTAGCAGTAGTAACTATTCTTGCTCTTGCTACTAGTAGTTCTATTATAAATATTCAAAAAATATCAAAAGAATCAAAAGAGAAAAGATATAATGATGTTATAAATGAAATAGTTATGGCTACAGATGTATATATAAATAATAATGATGCTTTAAGAAAAAGTATTCTAAATAACAATACAAAAGTATGTACAAGAATATATACATTACAAAATGAAGGATACATTAATAGTGACATAATAAATCCATTAACTAATAAATTACTTCAAGCTAATATGTGTGTATATTCTATGGTAGATGAAGAAGGTAATATAATACATGAAATTAACTTATAAATAGGTAGATTTATAAATTCTATCTATTTTTTATTAAAAATTCTTGACTTACAAATGTACGTTTGATATTATATTATTGTTCTTCGAATAAATGAAATAAATTCAGGAATATTAAATATTAGGAAGTGTATGTTTATGGATAAGATAGTTATAAAAGGGGCTCGAGAAAATAATTTAAAAAATATAGATATAGAAATACCTAAAAACAAATTAGTAGTAATGACTGGTGTAAGTGGAAGTGGAAAAAGTAGTTTAGCTTTTGATACTATATATGCTGAAGGTCAAAGAAGATATGTAGAAAGTTTAAGTGCATATGCAAGACAATTTTTAGGAAATATGGAAAAACCTGATGTTGATTCAATAGAAGGGTTAAGTCCAAGTATTAGTATAGATCAAAAAACAACTAATAAAAATCCAAGAAGTACAGTAGGAACAGTAACTGAAATATATGATTATTTAAGATTACTTTTTTCTCGTATAGGTGTTCCTTATTGTCCTATACATAAAAAACCTATTAAAAGTCAATCTATTGAAGAAATGGTAAATAAAATATTAGAATACCCAGTTGGAACAAAACTAGAAGTATTAAGTCCAGTTGTGAGAGGAGAAAAAGGTACACATAAAGATTTACTTGATGACTTAAGAAAAGATGGATTTTCTAGAGTTAGAATAGATGGTGTAGTAAGAAATTTAAGTGAAGAAATAACATTAGAAAAAAACATAAAAAATACAATTGAAGTAATAATAGATAGAATAGTTATAAATGAAAATTCAAGAAGTAGATTATTTGAAGCAATAGAATTAAGTACAAAAATGGCTAAAGGAAAAGTACTAATAAATATAATTGGTGATAAAGAAATACTTATGAGTGAATCTTTTGCTTGTCCTTTATGTAACTTTAGTATAGAAGATTTAGAACCTAGGATGTTTTCATTTAATAGTCCCTACGGGGCTTGTCCAGACTGTAAAGGTCTTGGAGTTAAAATGAGTATAGATGAAGATTTACTTATTCCAGATAAAAGCTTAAGTATAATGGATGGAGCTGTAACATCTTTTCAAAGTGGAGAAACATTAAACATTTACTTTAAAAAATTAAATAGTGTTGCAAAATACTATAATATAGATTTACATAAACCAGTCAAAGATTTTACAAAATTTGAACACGACACTATATTTTATGGTTCAAAAGATAAATTAGATTTGGAAGTAGAAACAAGAAGTGGAAGTGTACTTAGAAGTCACGATTATTTTGAAGGAATAATAACTAATTTAGAAAGAAGATATATGGAAACTGCAAGTCCTAGCATACGTGAGTGGATCGAAAACTATATGACTGAGCTACCATGTGATACTTGTAAAGGTGCAAGACTTGATGAAAAAATACTAAATGTTTTTATTGGTGGAAAGAACATATATGATGTTACTTGTCTTAGTATACGTGAATTAATAGAATTTTTTAATAATTTAAAATTAAGTAAAGAAGAAAGTGAAATATCATTTTTAATATTAAAAGAAATAAAAGAAAGACTTAATTTTTTACATAATGTAGGACTTGACTATTTAACTCTTTCAAGAAGTGCAGGAACTTTATCTGGTGGAGAATCTCAAAGAATAAGACTTGCTACTCAAATAGGAAGTAAATTAAGCGGTATATTGTATGTACTTGACGAACCTAGTATTGGATTACATCAAAGAGATAATGATAAACTAATATCTTCTTTAAAAGAAATGAGAGATTTAGGTAACACTCTTATAGTAGTTGAACACGATACTGACACAATGTTAGCAAGTGATTACATTATAGATATAGGTCCAGTTGCTGGTGAAAAAGGTGGGTATGTAGTAGCTAAAGGAACACCAGAAGAAATAATTAAAAATGATAGTAGTATAACTGGTAAATATTTAAGTGGAAAATTAAAAATAGAAGTACCTAAAAAAAGAAGAAAAGGAAATGGAAACTTTATAGAAATAAAAGGTGCAAGTGAAAATAACTTAAAAAATATAAATGTTAAAATTCCAAAAGGAGTATTTACTTGTGTTACTGGGGTAAGTGGAAGTGGAAAAAGTAGTTTAATAAATGAAATACTTTATAAAAAACTATCTTCAACTATATATCACTCTAAAGAAAAGCCAGGTAAGTTTAAAAGTATAAAAGGAATAGAAGACGTAGATAAAGTTGTATATATTAGTCAAGATCCAATAGGAAGAACTCCAAGAAGTAACCCAGCTACTTATGTAGGACTATTTGATTTAATTAGAGATGTATTTACTGAAACTAAAGAGGCAAAATTAAGAGGTTACAATAAAAGTAGATTTTCATTTAATGTAAAAGGTGGAAGATGTGAAGCGTGTAATGGAGATGGTGTTAAAAAAATAGAAATGCACTTTTTACCAGACGTGTATGTACCGTGTGATGTATGTCATGGAAAAAGATATAATAGAGAAACACTTAATATAAAATTTAAAGGTCTTAACATAGCAGAAGTGTTAGATTTAAGAGTAGATGAAGCACTAGAAGTATTTGAAAATGTTCCAAGAGTAAAAAGAATACTACAAACTATGCACGATGTTGGAATAGGCTATGTTCGTTTAGGACAAAATGCTGTTACATTATCTGGTGGAGAAGCAGGAAGAGTAAAACTTGCAAAAGAACTTCAAAAAAAGCCTACTGGAAAAAGTGTTTACATATTAGATGAACCATCTACTGGACTTCATACAGACGACATTAAAAAATTATTAGAAATATTAAATAGAATAGTAGATAATGGAGATACTGTAATAGTAATTGAACACAATTTAGACATAATAAAAGTAGCAGACTATATAATAGATTTAGGTCCGGAAGG
Source organism: uncultured Bacilli bacterium (assembly GCA_947631345.1). Next base: position 16,525 of record CANRKW010000011.1, read on the forward strand.
CGGAGATTTAGGTGGAACAGTAATTGCCAAAGGAACACCAGAAGAAGTAGCAAAAAATAAAGATAGTTATACTGGAATATATTTAAAGAAATATTTATAAAGAATTGTAATAACATAAAAACCTATAAAAAGTATTTGTTTATAGGTTTTTTATAATCTCTTGATAATAAAAGAAATTCTATATTAAGAATTCCTTAAACAACGAATAGACTGATATGTCCCTCGAGTTGCCTCTTCACAATGCTATTCCTGATGTCATAAATAGACTGACTAATATGTCCCTCAAGTTACCTTTTCACAATGCAGTTAATTCATAACTTGTGATAGTATGTTATCACATTTTAATTAGAAAATCAATTATTTTTTTTGACTTTCCAATTAAAAAAAATAAGTTGACATCAGTAATATTATAGTGTTAAATTAACTATGAACGATAAAGGTATAATCTATCTTTTCAGTTATCAAAGGGGATGTTATGAAAAAAATTTTATATTGTTTTAATTGTAACAAAGATGTAGAACCAGTGTGTAATTTGCAGAAAAATAGTTATGTAGTTCATAAACAACAAGTTCAAGTTGAAGAAGAAGTTTTTACTTGTCCATTATGTAATAATGAATTATATGATGAAAATTTGGATGTTTCTTTATACAATATTTATAATGAATATTTAAAATTATATGATTTATCATTTTCTAAATTAAAAGAAATAAGAGAATCATATAATTTATCACAAGAATTATTTGCAAAAGTTTTAGGACTGAATGAAAGAACTATTATGAGGTATGAAAATGCAGATTCTTTACCACAAAAACAATATTTACAAATTTATAATAAAATTAAAAATAATAAAATCGAATTCATTAATATTTTAAAAAGTAATCGTAAATTATTTGAAAATTGTAAAAGATATTGGAAAAAAGTAAAAAATTAAGCTAAAATAAAAAGTATAGAGATTATATAAATTCCTATACTTTTCAATGCCCATTAATTAGCGTATAATGTTAGATAATAGGAGTAGGTATAATTAGTTTAAAAAATGTTTTTAAAAGTTATAAAATATCTAAAAATAAAGAACAAATAGGTCTTAAAAATATCATTTTAAGCTAGTATGAAACCAATTGATGCTATAAATAATAAATAAGTGAAGATTTTTAAACTCATTTATGATAAAATTGTTTATGAAAGAGAGGTAACAATATGTGTACAGCAATAACATATAATACAAAAGATCATTATTTTGGAAGGAATTTAGATTTAGAATATTCTTATAATGAAACAGTAACAATAACACCTAGAAATTATGAGTTCAAATTTAGAAAAATGGGAAGTTTAAATAGTCATTATGCTATTATAGGTATGTCTTATGTACAAGATAATTATCCACTTTATTATGACGCGATTAATGAAAAAGGTATAGGTATGGCTGGATTAAATTTTCCAGAAAACGCTTACTATAATGATGAAATAGAAGGTAAAGATAACATTGCTTCTTTTGAGTTTATTCCTTGGATTTTATCACAATGTGGAACTATGAAAGAAGTAAGAGAATTATTAAAGAGTATTAACATTACAAATACAAATTTTAGTGAAAACCTAACTTCTTCACCACTTCACTTTATAATAGCTAGTAAAGAAGAAACGATTACTGTTGAAAGTGTTAAAGAAGGCCTTAAAATATATGATAATAAAGTTGGGGTATTAACAAACAATCCTACATTTGATA
>CANRKW010000012.1 GCA_947631345.1 uncultured Bacilli bacterium
TTTTCATCAGAAATTAGGTACAATCAATTTATACCAAATTTTTCACTTATTCAAAATTTAGTATAAAATGCTTAACAGTATACAACATTTTTAATAATTATACAAACATATTATTTTTCAATTATTTCCTTATCACTATAATTTCTAAGTTTTTCTAAAAATTCATTAAAACTTTTAGAAACAACTATTATATCATTTTCATCTCCTATAAATGGAACATCTACAATATTCATGTTATTATTCTTATCAAAAGCATAGGCTTCACCTCCACCATCTGAACCAAAAAGCACTAAACCAGGATAAAATTCTTCACTATCATATCTTTCATTTTGTAAGGTAATACTTTCTAATTCCCATATATCAACATAGTCTTCATTTATTATTCCAACATAACCATTATTTTCAATCATATAGTCAATATAATCTTGTGGTAACTTTACATCAAATCTATTTTCTATATCTTTAATCAATTTTTCTCCCTCTTTAGGATTTAAACTACCTTTTTTTATCTTCTTTTCAATTATATTTAACTTTTCAAATTTACTAAAAGGAATAATTGTTTTGTCATATTTATCTAAACCATTAAATAAGTAAATTAATCTATATCCAATTTTCTTTAGTTCTTTATCAACTATATTTGCTTCTAAAACATCATGATTTATTTTTTCCTTTATTTTTTTACCATTAATTGTATATTCTTGTAATTCTTCATAATATAGATTTGTTACTAAATTATTATCAATAAATTTTGTTGAACCTATTTTACTCAAAACATTATTAACTTGTATAGTAAAATCATCTATATTTAGATTATTATCTAAATGTATTACATAATTATTTTCTCTTAATGCTTTAATCCATTCATTATAAAACTCATTAAATTCTTCATTATTAGAATTTTTATTAAGTTTTTTATACTTTGATAAAGTTGTAATATCAAAATTATTATCAGTTATTATATTATTAAATTCTTCATATAATTTTGGTTCAGTACAAGAGGTATTAAACATCAAATCAAATCCCCAATATTTTTGCTTTATATCATATAAATTTATTAATTTTTTATTTTTAAACATATCAAATATTCCCATTTAAATCACTTACCTGTTATTTCTTTAATTTTAGTGCATATCTCATCAGATACTCTATAAATATTAAAAATTTTTGGTTTACAATTAACAATTATATTATTTTGCCAATTTTTAACTATAACTATTTCTTTAATATCATCATAATTTACACTCATAACTAATTTTTCTTTTTTGTATATTTCTAGTTCATTACTATAAAAAACAAATTCAGATTTTGGAGGAAATAGAATATTTATTCCTATTGTACTAGTAGATGTAAATCTTAATAATTCTTTTTTATTTTGATTAATATATTTATTTAATTCATTTAACATTTCAATTAATTTATCTTTTTCTTCCTTACAAATATAACCTTTTTTATTATAGTCATCATTTTTCTTCTTCAATTCAGAACTAATATTAGCTGTTATATAATTTGGATAACACATAAATTCATCTATATTTCCAAGAATAAAATAAATAGGATTTTTTTCTATTTGTTCACCATTTAATATTTTAAATACCTCGTCGTATAAGAATTTTCTTCTTCCTTCAAATATAAAGTCAGAATCACTTTCATAATCAAAACCATTTAAGTATGAAGTTAACTCTTTTATATATTTTTTCGCAAATTCACTAGTTTTTATATTATTTTTCATATGATAACTTCCATATTTATCATTAATTAGTGTTCTTTTTAATTTGTTTTCCATTTTACCCTCCTCTGATATTTATAAATATATCACATTTTTATAAAAAGCTCTATTCTTTTAATTACATTAATCAAATAACCATACAAATTATTATGTTTTTCTATATATTATAAGTAGGATAGCATAAATGCTAAATAGAAAGGGGGATTTAATTTGAATAAAAATAGAATAATAATTCTTATATCCTTTCTTGCAGTTATTATTTTAATGGCAGTTGGTTATTCTACATTTAGTACTGATTTTACTATTAATGGAACTACAGAAATTACTGGAGAATGGGATGTTAGAATAACAAATATAACTGCTACACAAGTGCCAGATGGATGTGATGCTGGCTTTCCTACTTTTACTAAAGATAGTGTTAATTTTTCGGCAAAACTTAATAAACCAGGAGATGAGATTATTTATGAAGTGACAATAGAAAACTTAGGCACGATTGACGCTGAACTACAAACTATTGTATTTACAGAAGAAATTGATGGTATAGAAGAAATTAATTATACAACTTCTGAACTTAAAAAAGACTTAAATGTAGGTGATAAAACTACTTTCAATATAATGGTAACTTATGTTAAAAGTACAGAAAGCATACCAGATGTTAAAACAAAAACATTAACTGGAATAATTCAATATGTTCAAAAAGAAAACGCTTAAAAACAAAAAACTAATTTTACTTTTAATAATTTACACACTAAGTCATATCTTATTATATAATAATAGTTTTTTTAATTATTTTCTTAATCCATTATTTTGCTTAAGTTTCTTAATTATTTTTTATCATAAATATTCATATTTACCAAAGAAAAAAGAAATTAATATTACTTTAACTATATCTATTATTTTTCTAATACTTTATTTATCTAGTGGCTTTATTTTTGGCTTTTATAAAAGTCCATATAATCATACATTAATATATATTTTTAAAAATTTATGGAAAGTTATTTTACCTATATATACTATAGAAACAATGCGTTTTTTACTTATTAAAAGTAATAAAAATAATATATGTTTTATAACTATATTAATTATAATAAGTGAAATTAACTTTAAAGCTTTATTTCTTTCATATAATCTTACTTTTTTTCACTATTTTATTTCTATAATTGTACCTATTATTAGTAAGAATATTTTATTTACTTATATTTCTTTAAAAACACACTATAATATTCCTATAATTATTAGACTTTTTAATGAAATACCTAAAATTATCTTACCGATTATTCCTTATAGTAATTGGTTTATAGAAGGATCTTTTTCTATTATTAAAGACTTAATTATTTATTATTTACTTAAATTTAATAAGAAAACTATACATTATTCTAAAGTACTCTACCCTTTAACTATAACTTTCTCTATTTTACTTGTTTTATTTATGTTAGGACTATTTAACTATAAACCTATTGCTATTTTATCTAATAGTATGAATCCTACTTTTAGCAAAGGAGATGTTGTAATTTACAAAGAGAAAGAAAATATTTTACCAGGAGATATCATTGTTTTTAAATATAATAATCAAATTATAGTTCATAGAGTTGTAAGTATAAATGAATATTACATAACTAAAGGGGATGCCAATAATACAATAGATTATATAAAGATTAAAAAAGAAGATATAAAAGGTGTATATCAATTTCATATAAAATATTTAGGCTATCCTTCTATTTTGTTAAATGAATTTTTTACTAAGGAGAATTAAATTGCAAAAAAAGAAAATAAAAATACTAATTATTTTAAGTATTATTTTAATAGGAATTCTTTTTTTAGAAGTGATTTATTTTAATAAGAATAATACATATAAATTTAAAAACAAAACATATTATGAAGTTACTTTAAAACCTAATACTTATTTTACTAATGATAAAATAGAAGAAAATAATTACTATATTGCTGCTTCAATTAGAAGTGTTAATATTTATTTTGATTATTATTTAAAAAGAAAAGAAAACTTTAATTATTCTTATGATATTACTGCTACTTTAAAAAGTTATGCAGATAATGGTACTAAATTAATTTGGACTAAAGACTTTAATTTACAAAATATAAATAATATAAAAGATAAAGAAATTAATATAAAAGAAAACTTCAATTTAGATTATGAATATTATGTTAATTATGTTAAAACATTTCAAGAATACTATAATATTAAAACAGAAACATGTTTATATGTTAAATTAAATATTGAAATTAATGAAAAAGATAATACTTATGTATTATTAACAATTCCTATTAATGAAAATATTATAGAAATAACTCAAAAAGAAGATGATTCAATTTTAAAAAATAATAAAGAAAAAATTAATTTTAATAAAATATTAATATTAGATTTTATAGTTATAGTTATTATAATAATAATTAGTAAAAATAATAAAAAAGATATTTTAAAAGAATATAAAGATATAATTATAACTACTCAAAATAAATCTAGTACAAATAATGTTATATATTTAACTAATTTAAAGGATTTAATGAATTTAGCAGTAAATAATAGTATAAATATATTTAATTATAAAAATAGCTTTTATATTATTATAAATAATACTTATTATATTTATAATTTAAATAAAGACATAAATGTTTAGTTTATGTCTTTTTCATTTAAAATGAGTTTTCTACCAAGAGCCTCCTCCACCTCCTCCAGAGCCACCACCTGATGAACCTCCACCAGAACTTCCACCTGAACCACCAGATGAACTAGATGGACTTGAGGACATAGCACTTTGAGCGTTTACCATTGTATTATTTATAAATGTTTCAAATGTGAGAATATCAAAAGCATTCGGGCTATCATACCAACTAGGTGCTTGTAGTGATATTGTTTCAAACTTTTTAATCCAAATATCAGATACACCTAAAACATAAGTATAAGGTAAAATATTATAGAAATATGTTGGATTTTGCATAACCATTGCTTCCAATTTTTCTTTTTCTGCTGTTTCTAAAAAGTTCTTAAAACCTTTTAATTTTCCTAATATTTCATTACCATATTTTGTTCTTTTTGGTAAGTATTTTAAACATATAATCATACCTACTATAGAGATGAGTCCAATTATATAACCCACTAAATATATTGAATCTTGCTTTAAGGCTGGAAAAACTAAAGCCATCCAAGGAGCGCCTCCAAAAATACCACCCCACACTAATCCAAACAATATAGTTAAAACTCTAGAATTAGTTGCTCGACCATTAACATAAATTGTTTGTTTTCCTAAAAGTAACATCCTTATCATAAATGTAAAACCAATTCCAGGAAATAATAAAGCAGCAAGTAAATTATATGATGTTCCATAATTCAAAATTGGTGGGATTGTTATTATACAGTAAGTAGCAATTATTAGTAAAATTATAAATATAGATTTACTAGATGCAGTTTTTTCAAATATTCTGTTTTTGTTTTCTTTATTATTTATATTAGCTAGTATTTTATTCATTGTAATATAAAAGTTATCATATAAATCTAAAGATGTAACTTCATTTAAACTATTAGCATCATATTCATCTTCTTTTGTAAATAATGACTTAAATCCACGGTTTCTTGTAAATAAACCATTTAAAAATATTCTTTCATTAATATTATTTCCATCATATTCTTTTAATTTAGTTATTTTAAATCCTTTTGATTTAAAAAACAGTGATTTTTCTTCTGTTTCAGTTATTTTTAGATATCCTTTATCTGCTAAATATATAAGAAGCGATGTAACATCTTTGCTATCTGCTTTTCCTTTATATAAAAAACCTACTTCTAAACTATTGAATCCTTCTGGTGGATAAAATTCTACTGTTTCGATAACCTCATCATCACGACCAAACTTATACCATATTAATAAGGCTACTGCTAAAAATATTATTGGAAATATTAAAGGAAGATAATCTTTTAAGTTAAAAGTTAATCCTGCATTAACAAAGTATCCTTCGGTAAGTTCACATCTTATAGTTAGGGCTTCTTTTTCATTTAGTATTCCATTATAACTTCCTGTTATTTTGTTTCCATTTACATCATATTTGATTTTACTATTATCTGTTGAACCAGTTTTTCCAGTAGAAAAGCCTAATTTACTTGAATCAAATTCCTTTGGCATAGTAATTGTAAAAGTTATATTACCTATTACTGTATCCCATTCATCTCCAATTATATTATAGTATAATTCGTCATAACCTTTTATAGGATCTTTTCCTAAATTATATGTGTATTTTATTACATAAGTTTGACTACCAGTTACAGTATGACTTGCACTTCCTATTTGAATTTTGAAGTTTTCATTTTCTCTAGAAGTTGTATATTCATTATCAATACTTAAATTTGTTATTTGTGTTTTATTTTTTGATGTTGTACCATCTAATCTTACAACTGTATTTTTTAGTGGAATAGTTCTATAAATTCCGTGCTTTGAAACATTAAAATATGCTGTTATTGTTTCAGTAATATCTAATGTATTATTTTCATTAACTATAATATTAACATCATATTTATCTATAACATAATCTTTAAATCCATATTGGCCAGTTTTACTAGGGGTTATAGAAGATGTTTCTGTTATATTTGTAGTTGTTACAGTTAGACGATAATAACTAATTTCACTAACATTGTATCCATTTAAAGTACTTAAATTTGACATTAAATTAAGGCTTTTTATACCATCTGTTAGTGAAACAACATTAGAATTTTGACCTAGTAATTTGTAATTTATATCATAATAATATACATTTATTTTATAATTATTGGTATCAAGTGAAGTACTATAGACTCTTCCGGTTAGACCAAAACTTAATGTTGAAGTAGATGAATTATCATTAAATGTAAGATTTAGAAATGATAAATCACCGACAGTTAAATTTTCAGTATCATTAACACTTATATAAGGCGACTGATCTAGTGCTTCTACTCGATTAACAATTACAAAAGATAATATTAACAATATAAATAAAGATAACCCCTTAATAACTTTCTTCATTATTTTCCTCCATTACAACCTAACTTCTACATTTTTTCTTTCTGTTTCATTTGCTTCAAACATACTTTTTGTTTTATAGCCAAATATTTTAGCAATTATGTTACTTGGAAACATTTCTACTTTATTATTATAAATTCTTATAGTACCATTATAGTATTTTCTTGAATTTGCTATTTCATCTTCAACTTTTACAAGTTGTTTACTTAAATCTCTAAAACTTTCACTTGCTTTTAAATTAGGATATGATTCTGCTAAAGCCATTATTTTGTTAATACTTTTTGAAAGTTGTTCATTTGTTTTAAGTTTTTCATCAATTGACATATTATCATATGTATTATTTCTTAATTCAATAACTTCTTTTAAAGTTTCTTTTTCGTGACTAGCATATCCTTTTACTGTTTCAACGATATTTGGAATTAAATCCCATCTTTTTTTTAGATAAACATCCATTGTTGAAAATGCTTCTTTCACTTTATTATTTAGTCTTACAAAACTATTATATGTAACAAATAATATAACTGCTATAACAATAATTACTGCTATAATTATATATGTCCACATAAGACTCACCTCTTTATTTTTTATTTTATCACACTTTTATATATTTTGATATAAAACTATTATTTTAATTTTTCTAATAAATTTTCAAAATTAACAGAAATTTTTTCATTAGTTTTAGTATCTTCTATTTCATAATTCATACCATCAAATTTATTTCCTAATATTATCATTTTAGGTGTACCTAATACATATACATCTTTTATTCTATTTCCAATAGATAAATTTTCACGATCATCTATAATAGCAGATACATTATTTTCTAATAGATATGAATATAGTTTTTCTGCTTTAGTTTTATTATTTTCATTATATATTATTTGTATTTTATAAGGCGCAATGTTATAAGGAAGGGAAAAACCTTTAATAGAATCATCTTTTTTTATAACACTACTTTCTAAAATATATGCAACTACTCTTCCTATTCCAATACCATAACATCCCATATAATAAGGTTTATTTTCTCCATTTTTATCAGTAAAATATAACTTCATAGAATTAGAATATTTAGTACCTAATTCAAAATTATTTCCTAATTCTATAGAATGATATTCCTTTAAATCTTGAATATTTGTTACACCAAATTTTTTTATAAATGTCTCTTTATCATCAAAATCTAAAACTTCTTTATTTAAACCAATATTGTTTTTTTCATCATATAGTATTATATCTTCTCCTAAATTAGTAAATGCTTGATATTCAATAGATACCCTTCCACCTATCGTGCCACCATCACTTATCACTGGTACAATATTTAAACCAATTCTGTTAAATATTTTCATATAAACTTCATTCATTTTATTAAATGTTTTATGCATTTCTTCTTCTGTTACATCAAATGAATAAGCATCCATCATAGTAAATGCTCTAGATCTAAATAAATATCCTCTTGCTCTTATTTCTTTTCTAAATTTTTCTCCTATTTGGTAATATATAGTAGGTAAAGTTTTATATGAAGAAAGTCTATTTGAAGCAAATATAATTGCACTTTCTTCAGCTGTGGGTGCTAGGGAAAATTCTCCTAAATTGTTGTTTAATGTAAACATTATGTCTGACTCTTTTGTATAAACATCCCATCTATTAGACTGATTCCATATTTTTCTTGGCTGTAATTTAGGAAATTCAACTTGAATACAATCTATCTTATCTAATTCATCAATAATTATATTTTCAATATTTCTTTGTAATTTATTCCATATATTTCCATAACCATAAATACCACTTTCAAATTGATACAATTCTCCAAGTTTTAATAATAAGTTTTGAATAGAATAATTACTTTCAACATCATTTAGATTTATCTTTTTTATATTTAATTTACTTAATCTCATATATACTTCCTTTCTTTATCAAAAAAAGGATAGAACCATTAGGAGTCTAAAATAGACGGTGCCATCCTTTATTTATCTTAATTTATATAACGGTTATTAACCGAAAATGTTTACATTTCACTTAAAGGTAGGAACTTTTAATTAATTCTGTTATCTTACACCAAACGATAACTCTCTATAAGAATATACATAAAAGTATTGTCCTCATCAAAGATTTACAAGATAAATAATATCATATTAATAAAAATCTGTCAAATTCGCAAAAAATCTTGATATTTTCCCATATTTATCGTATAATCTAACGTATGGAAGAAATGGCAACTATTGTTTAGTTAATAATGTGTTTATTCTTCAAAAGAAGTGATAAGTAACTAGCCATTAGTGAAAATCTCTAAATAAACACCCTAGTAATTAGAACATAGATAAACATACTTCCAAATATTAAAAAAGGAGGCGTTTATATGGCAAGATACACAGGACCTGCTTTTAGAAAATCTAGAAGACTTGGGTTTAGTACTTTAGAAAATGGTAAAGACTTAAGAAAAAGAAATACTGCTCCTGGTCAACATGGAACAAGTAGAAAAAAATTAAGTGAATATGGAATCCAATTACAAGAAAAGCAAAAAGTTAGAACTATGTATGGTCTTACTGAAAAGCAATTCAGAAAAACATTTGAAACAGCTGGTAAGAAAAAAGGTAAACATGGTGAAAACTTACTAATAATGCTTGAAAGTAGACTTGATAATTTAGTATATCGTATGGGACTTGCTAAAACAAGAAGAGCAAGTAGACAAATTGTTAACCATGGACATATTTTAGTTAATGGAAAAAATGTAAATATTCCATCTTATCAAGTTAAACCTGGTGATACTATTAGTGTAAAAGAAAGTTCAATGAATCATCCAGTTATAAATGAGTGTTTAGAATTAAATTACAGCAAACCTAATTTTGTAACTTTTGATGCTAATAAAAAATCTGGTACTTATGTAAGATATCCAGAAAGAGAAGAACTTAATGCTGAAATTAATGAGTCATTAATAGTTGAATTCTATAATAGATAAAATATCCAAATTGGATATTTTTTCATTTAAATAAAAAACTCACATTATTGTGGGTTTTTATATATCTCTATCTCTTAAAAATGGAGGTAAGTCATCAAAGTCATTTTTTACTGTTTGATGTGAATTAATATTTACATTACTTGCTTCTTGATATGTATTATATAATGGTGTTGTTTCATCTTCAAAGCCAGTTGCTATTACTGTAACTATTGCTTCATCAGTTAATGTGTCATTTATTACAGCACCAAATATTATGTTTATATCTGTATTTGCTGCTTGTCTTATTACTTCTGCTGCATCTTCTGCTTCAAAAAGTGTTAAACTATTTCCTCCGGTTATATTAATTATACAATCAGTTGCTCCGTTTATTGTTGTTTCCAAAAGTGGACTTGATACTGCTTGTTTTGCTGCTTCAATTGCCCTGTTTTCACCAAATCCAACACCTATTCCAATAAGTGCTTGTCCTCTATTTTCCATTATTGCTTTTACATCTGCGAAGTCTAGATTAACAAGTCCTGGAACACTTATTAAGTCAGATATTGATTGTACACCTAATCTTAATACATTATCTACTTCTTTAAATGCATCTTTCATTGGTGTTGTTTTATCAATTAAATCTCTTAATCTGTCATTTGGTATAACTACATATGTATCTACGTGTTTTTTTAATTCGTCTAGTCCTAATAAAGCGTGATCCATACGTTTTTTACCTTCAAACTTAAATGGCTTTGTAACAATTGCAACAGTTAAGCATCCTAATCCTTGGGCTATTTCAGCAATTACTGGGGCTGCACCAGTTCCAGTACCACCACCTAAACCACAAGTTACGAATACCATATCAGCTCCTCTTAAGGCATCTTCTATTTCATTTCTGCTTTCAAGTGCTGCCTCTCTTCCAACTTCTGGGTCAGCTCCTGCACCTAGGCCATCTGTAATTGAAGCACCAATTTGCAATTTTGTTTCAGCTAAACTAGTATTTAATATTTGCAAATCAGTATTAGCAACTATAAATTCTACTCCTTTAAGTCCAGTTTCTATCATTCGGTTTACGGCATTACATCCGCCTCCACCTACACCTATTACTTTAATTTTTGCTATTTGTAGCATTTCTAATGGGGTTTCTTGCATTTTACACACTCCTCTTAATTATCAAAAAAGTAACTATATACTTTTCCTAATAAACTATTTCCATCTATTTTCTTTTTACTTACAAACAATTCTTCTTGAGATTCTTCTTCTATTGTAGAAGCTAATTTATCTCTAAACTTTAATTTTTCATTATAATATTTAATAATTCCTAAAGCACTACTAAAACGATTATTCCTTACACCTATGTCTTCTACTCTAGTTACATCTTTAGTTTTTCCAAAAACTTCTCTAAATACTTCTTGGAAACCTTCTATTTCAGTAGCACCTCCTACCATTATTATATAACTTAAATCACTTTTTGTTAAGAGATTTATTTGTTTTTTTGAAAGTTCTAGTATTTCTTTTATTCTAGAATATACGATTTCGCTTACCTCGTACTGATTTATTTTAATATGTTCATCATTTTTTGTCAAGCACTCTATTATTTCACTAGTACTTGCATCATTTTTATGTGCAAAGGCAAAATGTTCTTTTATTTTTTTGCTATCTTCTATTTTTAAGTCATAAATATAGCTTATATCTCTATCTACATTTCTTCCTCCAACATCTAGTACTAAAGAACCTACTAAAATATCTTCATTTATTACACTTATTTCAGTTTTATGCGCACCTATATTTATAACAGCACCTACTAAATTTTTATATTCAGGTTTTCTAAATTCATAGTAGTCTGCCATACCTCCTAAAGCAATTTGGGCTACTTTTATTCCTAAAGTTTCTAATATTTTTATAACTGAATATATATTTTCTTTTGGAATAGTACTTATTATAGAATTAACAGCTAATTTATCAGCAATTTTTCCTTTAGGATTTTTAGTTATTTCACTATCTCCTACTAGAAATTCAGTTGCTTCTACACTAACTAATTCTCTTTTACCTTCTATTTTATTATAAATACTATCTTCTAATACTTTAGTTATATCACTACCATTTATAGTTTTACTTTCTCTTTTAATATCTATATATCCTTCAGATTTAGTAAACATTACATCATATGATGGCACTAATAAGACTATTTTATCTAATTTAATACCAATTACATCTTCTGTTCTTTTTAATGCTTCTTTGATACTACTTAATGCTTGTTCTTCATCTACAATTATTCCTTTTTTTATTCCATTTGATTTTACTTCAGAACACGCTAAAACAAATAACTCATCATTATATATTTCACCAACTAATACTTTTATACTATTAGAGCCTAAATCTAAACTTGTTATTATTTGTTTCATATAACCTCCATATCTTGTAAATTAATTATATCAGATTATTTTTAATTTTAAAAGTAAAATAAAAGACTTATTGTATAAATATAAGTCTATTTTTCTAAAACGTCCATTATAAAAGGTACTACTTGCTTTTTTCTACTTACACATTTATCTAGAAAATCTCCTAATTTTAATTTAGGTTTATTAAATGCTTTTCTTAATAAAGATATTCCTTCTTCATTAGTTATTATGTAACTTCCATTTTTAACTATATCAGTTACTAAAAATATAAAATAGTCATTTTTTGTTTCTAATCTTTTTTCTTCTATTTTTTCTAAATATTCATTTACTTTACTTAATATAGTTTCATAATCCATAGTAAATGTTTGACTTACTGTAAATGTTTTATCATTAACTGTGAATGTTTTTAAGTCCATACTTATTATTTCTTCAATAGTACCATCTAATTTAGTTCCTGCTTTAAACATTTCATTAGAATATTTATTTAAGTCAAGTTTAGCTATTTTATTAAGTTCAGAGACTATTTTTTTATCAATTATTGTTGTAGTAGGACTTTTGAGCATCAATGTATCAGAAATTATTCCAGATAACATTAATCCCGCGATTTGTTTAGTTATTTTTACATTATTTTCTTTATATAAATAGTATATTATAGTATTAGTACTTCCTACTGTCATATTTCTAAAGTTAATTGGAAATGATGTATTTATTGAACCTATTTTATGATGATCTACTATTTCAGTTATTTCTGCTTCTAATATTCCAATTGCGCTTTGATCAATTTCATTATGATCTACTAATATAACTTTTCTTTTATTAAATTTGTTTATTTCTGATTTTCTAAGTAAACCTTTACATATATTATTTTTATCTACTACTGGATAATTGTCTATTTTTAAGTTACTGCTCCAGTCTTGAAAATCTGTATAATAGTCATTTTCATGTACTACAAAAGGACTATTTTCATTTAGTATTTTTTTAATATAATTACTATACATAATCAATCTAGATGTTTCAAAAGTATCTAAATGTGTTCTTATTATATTAACTTTATTCTTTTTAGCTAATTTTATATGTTCTTTTTTTATTTCTCTATTTCCTACTACTATTATTAGTTTTACTTTATTATTAATAGCAAGATCTATTATATAATGTCTATCTCCTACTATAATTATATCATCTTCATTTAAACTTACAGCATTTTCAAATGTAGCATGAGAAAAGGCTACTGCTTTTACTTTACCAGATATTTCTAAAGAACTTTGTACTATTTTTTCTCCATCAAGTGTGTTTAATATGTTATCATAACTTGTTTCAATTATGTTATCTTTAATATTTAGTAATTTATTAAGCATATCTTTTGCTGTTATTAAATTGATTAAGTGTCCAGTTTCATCTACAATAGGTACACCTGTAGTATTTTCTTTAATCATATAGTTATATACATCTATTACTGAACTATACAAATCTAAAAAGGTGTTCTTTCTATAATTAACATCTTTTATTTTTAATTTAACATCATTTAAATATTTTGGAGTTTTTACATTAAAATAGTTTAAAACAAATTCTGTTTCTTTATTTATTGGACCTAAAACTTTTTCTTCAACGTTAAAACCTATCGCTCTTTTTAAATTAGCCAAAGTTATTGAAGCACATACTGAATCAGTATCTGGGTTTAAATGTCCAAAAACATACATTTTTTCCATAATTATCACCATTCCAAGTTATTAATGTTATAACAAAATAAGCATAAAATCAAGCATTTTCTTTTATATATACATCTAATTTATTATAAGGTATTTCTATATTATTTTTATCAAATTCTTCTTTTATAATCTTTTGGGCTATTCTTTTTACACCAAAATGTGTATATGGATTACATAATATTGTTATTTTATAAGTAATTGAACTTGAATCAAAAGAATCTAACCCTAATATTTCTACTTTACCTTTTACATTTTCGATTTTTTCTAATTTTGGTTTTAATTTATTTATTACATTTTCTAATTTATCTAAATCAGTAGTATAACTTACAGGAAGTTCTAACACTAGTAATGTGTCACACTCTGAATAGTTAGTTATTGTTGTTATACTTGAGTTTGCTATTGTAAATATTTCTCCAGTATAAGCTTTTAATTTAGTAGTTTGAAAACCTAAACTAATTACTTCTCCAGTAAAATCGTTTATTTTAACTATATCTCCTATATTATATCTATTATCAAATATAATAAACATACCAGATAACATATTTCTAATAGTATCTTGTAAAGCAAGTCCTAAAACAACTCCTGCAATACCTAAACTTGCAATTATTTTGGATGTATCTACCCCATATACTTCTAATATTAGTAAAATAACTATAATTATAATTAAATATCTAATAACACTTTTTAATAAATTGATTATAGTTTGTTCTTTTTTATGAGCATTTTGTTTAGTTCTTCTTTTTATTATGTTATTTATAAGTCTACTAATTACTTTAAATGTCAAAAATCCAAGTAAAATATATACTATTGGTGATATAAAATACTTAGATGTAAAAAGTTTTAATATTTTTCTTAATATTTTCATATTTAACTTCCTTTAATTCAAAAAAATGAGATTTAGTAATCATCATTTTTCATATCCAATTTATCCATTTCTTCTATTACTTCTAGTTGTCCTTCTATTATTGTTCTTAATTTTCTTTTTAATTCTTTTACATTTCTTTTAAGTCTTTCTGCGGTCTCACTTGCTTTTTCTGCTTTAATAAGGGCATCATTTATTATTCTGTTAGCATTTCTTCTCGCTTCATTTATTAAGTTTTCCGACTCACGTCTAGCCATTTTCTTTATGTCATCCCCAGCAGTTTCAGCATTAAAAATAGCGTGATTCATCCTACTCTCAATGTTTTTATAATACTCTAATTTTTCATTTAATTCATCTATTTTTTTATCGGCTTCTTTTTTACTATTAAGTAGTCTTTCATATTCAACTATTACATTATCTAAATACTGTTTTACTTCCTCTTTATTATAGCCTCTAAAAACTGTAGAAAAGTTTTTCATAGGACACCCTCTTTTTTAAAATTACCAATCTTCCCCTTTATCATTATCAGTTTTTTCTTCTGATATTGAACCTTGTACATCTATGTTTTTAGGAGTACATAGATATATTCCTTCTCCAATTTTTTGTAAGTCTCCGCCAATTGCATATAAAGTTCCACTTAAAAAATCGATTATTCTTTTAGCTTGATCAACTGTTACTCTTTTAAAATTTACTACTACACTATTTCTTGATTTTAAATGATCTGCAATTCCTTGACTTTCACTATAAGCACGTGGTTCAACTAAAATCATTTTGTTTGAAGAATTGCTTTTTTTAGAATCTGCTTCACTAATAGTGTAATATTCGTCTTCTGTTAATGTATCAACATCATCTTCTTTTGTTTCAAATATTTTAAAATTTTTGAATGCCATTATGTATCCTCCTAATTATCTTTATCATAATTATTCTATCACATTAATTTTTTCTTATCAATTGATTTTATTTAAAATTTTATTTTTTCTTCTATATATTTTTCTATATCTTCTATTTTTACTACATCTTGATTCATTGTGTCTCTATTTCTTATAGTAACTGTGTTATTATTTAATGTTTCATCATCTATTGTTATACAAAAAGGCGTTCCAATAATGTCTTGTCTTCTATAACGTTTTCCAATGTTAGCTGTTTCGTCGTATGTTGTTGTAAATAATTTATTTAGTTTTTTATATAATTCTTTGGCTTTTTCACTATGGATTTTTTTAACTAAAGGAAGCACCGCTACTTTATAAGGAGCTAAAAAAGGATGTAGTTTTAATACTTCACGAGTTGTACCATCTGTTAGAGTTTCCATTTTATAAGCGTCTGATAGAATGGCTAATGTGAGTCTTTCAACACCAACACTAGGTTCAACTACATAAGGAATATATTTTTCATTAGTTTCTGGACATACATATTCCATACTAACTTTAGACATATTTTGGTGACTTTTTAAGTCATAGTCAGTTCTACTTGCAATTCCCCATAACTCACCCCATCCAAATGGAAAGTTATATTCAATATCAGTTGTTGCATTACTATAAAAACATAATTCTTCTTTAGAGTGATCTCTTAATCTAATGTTATCTTTATTTATACCTAAATCTATAAGAAAATTCTTACATTTTTCTTTATAATAGTTAAACCACTCAAGTTCTGTGTTGGGCTTACAGAAAAATTCAAGTTCCATTTGTTCAAATTCTCTTACTCTAAATATAAAATTACCTGGAGTTATTTCATTTCTAAAGCTTTTACCAATTTGACCAATTCCAAAAGGTACTTTTAATCTCATACTTCTTTGAACGTTTAAAAAGTTTACAAATATACCTTGGGCAGTTTCTGGACGAAGATATACTACACTTTTTGCTTCTTCTGTTACACCTTGGTATGTTTTAAACATAAGGTTAAATTCTCTTATTTCAGTAAAGTCGGATTTTCCACATTTAGGAC
Organism: uncultured Bacilli bacterium; assembly: GCA_947631345.1. The sequence continues at coordinate 16,573 of CANRKW010000012.1, forward strand.
ACTTTATATTGTTATTTTTTATGTAATTTATTAGTTCTTCTTTACTCATAGAACTAGCTTCAGTTACGCCACTTTCTTCTAGTAATTTATCTGCACGATGTCTTGTTTTACAATGTTTACAGTCTATTAAAGGATCACTAAATGTTTTTAAATGTCCACTTGCTTCCCATACTAAAGGATTCATTAGTATGCTTGAATCAAGTCCTACATTATTTTCTTCTTCATATATAAATTTTTTCATCCAAGCATTTTTTATGTTATTTTTAAGTAAAACACCTACTGGGCCAAAATCCCAAGTATTTGATAAGCCATTATATATTTCACTATTTTGAAATATAAAACCATATTGTTTACAAATATTTACTAATTTATCCATTGTTAAATCATCCATTATAACTCACCTCTTTAATATATTACCAAAAATATAGTAAAAAATAAAGTCTCAATTTTAGTACATTAAATAAAAAATTTGACCACTATATACATTTTAGTTGTGATATGTATATGGAGGTCAAAAATGAAAAACATTGAATTTTTAAAAAAGTATATAGAAAAAAAATAATGGTATTCTTTTATCTAAAGATGTTAGAGACCTTAATATTCATAAACAATATATTAAATTACTATATGATGAAAATTATATTGAAAGAAAAGGAAAAGGGGTATATGTAAAAAAAGGAAAAAACATAAACGATTTCTTTTTATTACAACAAAGATACAAAACAGGTATTTACTCTCATAACACTGCATTATATTTTTACCATTTAACTGATAGAACACCATTAAAATATGATTTAACATTTCAAAATAATACAAGAGTAAAAGATGAGATAATTTCTCCACATTACACAAAAGACGATTATTTTTTAGTAGGACAAACTGAATTAAAACTACAAGATGGAACAACAATTAAAATATACGATTTAGAAAAAACGATAATTGATATCTTAAGAAATAGAAATAAAATTGATTTGCAAATATTCAATAATGCATTAAATTCTTATATGAAAAGAAAAGATAAAAATTTAGTAAAATTAAGTAAATATGCAAAAATATTTAAGCAAGAAAAGATACTAAAAAAATATATGGAATTTTTTAGTTAAATAAAACTGATATCTAGAATAAAGTTCTATTTATCAGTTTTTTAGTTATAAATTTTATTTTTTATCTCTTTGTTTAACATATTCTATAATTATATCTGCTATTTTTTCTTTATCTAAAGTAGAGTTAATACATAAGTCATAATTTTCTACACTACCCCAAGTTTTATTTGAGATCATTTGATAATAAGAAGCACGATTTTTATCTGATTTCATTATGTTCTTTTTAGCATCATTATAGTTATCATTATACATTTTCATTATGTTTTTAATTCTATATTCAAGTGGTGCTGTTATAAAGACAGGATAAATTCACGAAATCGTAAAAAAACAATATTAGTTATAAAGAGTATCAATAATATTAACAATGTTTTTTTCA
>CANRKW010000013.1 GCA_947631345.1 uncultured Bacilli bacterium
TGCTCTTTCATCACCTTGTTGTATTTCCATAATTGCTTTACCTATATTCCAATATAAATTAAGCATTTCAGTATTAATAGTTTGATATACTTTATTTCTACTATTTATAACCATTTCCTTTATATCATCAAATATGCGGTTTATTTCATTTTCATTTTTTATTAATTCATTGCTCATTAAATCCCACCACTCCTTTGTATATCAATGCTTATATATAAATTGTACCATTTATACTTTTAAATGTAAATTAATGAAAAAAATGAATTTGTCCTAAAATTACAGTTCACTCAAAGACACTAGAAAAAAAGTAAGGAATACTTACTTTTTTTTCATATTATAACAAATGCTGATAAGGAAACTATATTAATTTCGACAACAGTGTTGTCGAAATTTGAAAGCATACATAAAACTTTCTAAATATAATTTTAATAATCGTTCAAAAATAAAAAGGGATATACCCTTATTTATTTAATTTTTCAAATCTTCTAAATGCTTCATTGTCATCTAGTTCTGTTTTAGATAATTCATTAAATAACTCTTTTTGACTTCTAGTTAATTTATTAGGTAAAACTAATTTTAAAATTATATATAAGTCTCCATATCTACCTGTTTCAACATCTGGCATACCTTTTCCTTTTACTCTTAATGTATCTCCTGGTTGACTATTAGCAGGTATTTTAAGTTCTATTTTTCCATTTAAAGTATTTAGTATTTTAGTTGTTCCTAATACTAAATCAGTTATTGTTACAGGAAGTTCTACTGATAATGATGTGTCATCTCTTTTAAATAAAGGATGGTCTTTTACTTCAAATTCAATATATAAGTCACCATTTGGTCCACCATTGCTTCCTGCTTCTCCTTTACCACTCATTCTTATTTGTTCTCCAGTGTTTATTCCTTTTGGAACTTCTACTGTATATGTTTTTCTTTGTTTTATTTTGCCTCTTCCACGGCATTCAGGACAAGTTGTTCTAAATGTGTAACCTTTTCCACCACAACTGGTACAAGCAGATTTTGTCATTATTGTACCTAATATTGTTCTAGTTTGTGTGTTTACTACACCACTTCCATTACAGGTACTGCAAGTAGTTTTATCAAAACCACCTTCCCCATTACAGTTAGGGCAACTATCAACTATATCAATAGTTATATCTTTTTTTGCTCCGTTAAAGGCTTCATCAAAGTCAATTTTTAAGTTATATACTAAATCACTTCCACGACTTCTTGATTTTCTACTGCTACCAAAACCACCCATATTACCGAAGTTAAATGAAGAAAAATCATTTCCACCAAATAAATCATCAAACATGCTAGAAAAATCAAAGCCACCACCAAAGTCAAAACCACCAGTTCTAGTACTTCCACCATTATTGTCAAAGGCAGAGTGACCAAATCTATCATATTTTGCTCTTTCTTCTTTGTTACTTAAAACTGCATATGCTTCTTGTGCTTCTTTAAACTTTTCTGGTCCATCTGGATCTTTACAGACATCTGGATGGTATTTTTTTGCTAATTTTCTAAATGCACTTTTAATTTCATCCTCAGTTGCATTTTTACTTACACCTAATACTTCATAATAATCACGTTTGTTCATTATTTTCCTCCCATAAGTGCATTCTAAAGTGGGCTAGTTTTTTTAGTCCACTTTAGAGAATCTTCTATTTTTCTTCAAATTCTGCTTCTTTTACATTGTCTGTATTTTCTGTTTTAGTTTCAGCACTTTGATTATTTTGTGCTTCTTTTGCTGCTTCTTCATATACTCTAGCACTTAATGCCATAGCTTTTTCTTCAAGTTTCTTTTTAGCCTCTTTAATTTTATCTACATCGCTAGTTTCAAGTGCTTTTTTAGCTTCATCTATTAGAGATTCTATTTCTTTTTTCTCATCTTCTTTTATTTTATCTCCTAAATCTCTTATAGCTTTTTCACTTGTAAATATCATTTGTTCAGTTTCATTTTTAACTTCTGCTTCTTCTTTACGTTTTAAATCAGCTTCTTTATTTGCTTCTGCTTCTTTCATCATTTTGTCTATTTCTTCTTCTGTTAAGTTTGTACTTGAAGTTATAGTTATTTTTTGTTCTTTATTTGTTCCTAAATCTTTTGCTTTTACGTTTACTATACCATTAGCATCTATATCAAATGTTACTTCAATTTGAGGTACACCACGAGGTGCTGGTGGGATATCAGAAAGTTGGAATCTTCCTAATGTTTTATTATCATATGCCATTGGTCTTTCACCTTGTAATATATGGATGTCTACTGCTGGTTGATTATCTGCAGCCGTTGAAAAGACTTGACTTTTTGTTGTAGGTATTGTTGTATTTCTTGGTATTAATATAGTCATTACATTACCTAATGTTTCAATTCCTAAACTTAATGGAGTTACATCAAGTAGTACTAAGTCTTCTACTTCACCAGTTAAAACACCACCTTGTATTGCTGCACCCATTGCAACAACTTCATCTGGATTTACTTCTTTACTTGGTTCTTTTCCAAGTTCTTCTTTAACTAATTCTTGAACCATTGGAATTCTAGATGATCCACCTACTAATATTACTTTATCGATGTCATTTTTACTTAAACCAGCATCTTTCATAGCATTTCTTACTTCATTTCTTGTACTTTCTACTAAATCACGAATTAAATCTTCAAATTTAGCACGAGTTAATGTCATTTCTAAATGAAGTGGTCCATTTGCCCCTTGTGTTATAAATGGAAGGCTAATAGACGTTGAAACAACACCACTTAATTCTTTTTTAGCTTTTTCACTAGCATCTTTTAATCTTTGAAGAGCAAGTTTATCTTGAGATAAATCTATTCCATTTTCACGTTTAAATTCACTAACTAAGTAGTCCATTATTCTCTTATCGAAGTCATCTCCTCCAAGTTTGTTATTTCCTGCAGTTGCTTTAACTTCAAATACACCATCGCCTAATTCAAGAATTGATACATCAAATGTTCCTCCACCTAAATCGTATACTAATATAGTTTGACTTTTATCTTGTTTATCTAGTCCATATGCTAGTGCTGCGGCAGTAGGTTCGTTTATTATTCTTTCAACTTCAAGTCCTGCAATTTTACCTGCATTTTTAGTTGCTTGACGTTGTGCATCATTAAAGTATGCTGGTACTGTAATTACTGCGCGTTTTACCTCACTTCCTAAATAACTTTCAGCACTTGCTTTTAAATTCATAAGTATTTTAGCACTTATTTCTTCTGGTGTATATTTTTTACCAGCTACTTCTACTTTTTCGCTAGTACCCATTTTTCTTTTTATTGAACTTATTACTTCAGGATTAGTTAAAGCTTCACGTTTTGCAACGTCTCCTACTCTTACTTCTCCATCTGGTTTAATTGATACAACTGATGGAGTAGTTCTTCCTCCTTCAGCATTTGGGATTACTTTTGCAACCCCTCCTTCTAGAACACTTACACAACTATTTGTAGTTCCTAAATCTATTCCTATTACTTTACTCATTTTTAAATCATTTCCTTTCTTATTTATTTACCTTAACCATTGCGGGTCTTAGTAATTTATCTTTATATGTATAACCTTTTTTTAATACTTCAAGCACTACGTTTTCTGGTTTGTTTTCATCATGCTCAGTTAGTACTGCTTCAGCATTATTTGGGTCAAACTCTTTTCCTTCTACATCTATTGGTTTTACTTCTAGTTTATCTAAAACACCAATAAGTCTAGTGTAAATCATTTTAACCCCTTTTAAGAAATTACTCACTTCATCTGTTAAATCATTATCATCCATCATAATAGCTCTTTCAAAGTCATCTGTTACATCAAGTATTTCTTTTATTAGATTTTCTCCTTCATACTTAAACATATTAGATATTTCACTTTGAGTTCTAGTTTGATAGTTAATGAATTCTGCTTGAAGACGAGTATATTTATCAGTAACAGCATTTAAATCATTTTTAATCTTTTCTAGTTCTGTTACTTCTTTATTTTCTTCTATTTTTTCTTCTTCTTTTATTTCTTTTTTGTCTTTATTTTTTTCTTTTGCCATTATTATCCTTTCTTTTCTATATTGGCCTTAATGTATTCTAGTAAATTAAGTACTCTTTCATAGTCCATCCTTTTAGGCCCAATTACAGCAAGAGTTCCTTCTATTCCACCTGCATTATATTTAGTTTTAATAACTGTCACATTATCATCTACTTCAGTTTCACTTCCAATATATACCTTAACCTCATTTTCAGTTTCTTCAATTTTACTTACCAAATCTTTGCTTTCAAATTTACTTATAATGTTTTTTACATCATCAACTTTAGAAAATTCCGGTTGTTTTAATATATTAGTTTTTCCTTGCCAGTGAACATCTCTTTCACTTTGAAAGTTACTTAATGCTTCATAAAATGCATTATATAAAACTTCATAATTTGAAATATATTTACCTATTATAGGTTTTATTTCAAATTCAAGTTTTCTAGGTACATCATCTAGTGGTGTACCATGTAACATCTTATTTAAGAGTTCACTTGTTTTAGATAATTCTTTTAAATCAACTTTTTCTTTAAGTGAAACTTGCTTATTTTCTACGTGACCTTTATTTGTAACAACTAATGCAACAACTTCTTTTTCATTTAGTGGTATTATTTCCACTTTTTCAAGAATATTGTCTTTAGATGTACTTCCAAGAACTACAGATGTGTAATTCGTAATATCGCTTATTATTTCAAGACTTTTTATAATAGCGTCATTTAAGTTTAGTTCATTATTAGAAAATATAGTTTGAAGTTTTAACATATCTTCTCCACTTATTTTCTTTGGTTCCATTAAATTGTCTACATAATAGCGATATCCTTCTTCTGAAGGAATCCTACCAGAAGAGATATGTTGTTTTTCTAGGTAACCTAAAGTTTCTAATAAAAGCATATCATTTCTTATAGTTGCACTTGATACTTTAAACTTTTTACATAAACTTTGGCTTCCTATAGGACGTGCATTTTTTATATATTCTAAAACTATTTCTTTTAGAATACTTTTTTGTCTTTCTCCTAACACAACTTTAACCTCCTCTTTAGCACTCATAATTTCCAAGTGCTATTTACATTATAATATTATGCGTTAGCATTGTCAATATATGAGTGCTAATTTTTTGCAAAATTCTTTTATATTTTTTAAAATCATTCTTTTATATTAAATACTAATCTATCTTCTTCACTATTATATAAAACTAAATTTTCTTCTGTCACTTCTATATATTTATATTCTTTAATATAAATACTTTTATTACTTGAAAAAGCATCACGTGTATTATCTATTAAAACTTCTATTTTATTATCATATTTAATATCATTTAATATTATTAATTAGTAATTTTTTTCATAATTCAAAATTACTTAAGGTTCATAAGTTTTAATATATAGTTTATCATTTTTTATTTTAACTCTTATAGTTCCATTTATATCTGTTCTATATATTTTAGAATCTTTTAAATTTTCTAAAGTTTCAATATTAGGATGACCATATTTATTATTAAGTCCTACACTTATAATAGAATATTTTGGATTAATGTTTTCTATAAATTCTTTACTACTACTTGTTTTACTTCCATGATGAGCAACTTTCAAGAAATCTATATTACTTAAATTATATTCTTTTATTATATTTTCTTCTGTTCTTTTACTAGCATCTCCCATAAATAAAAACTTAAAATCATTAATTTTAGTATACAAAACAATAGAATTATCATTTTCATTATCATATATATTATTATTTAAAAATAAGAATTTACTTTTTATATTTAATTCTTTTATACAAGTATAATTATTTATTTTATTTTTATTAATTAAATCTAATGTTTTATTTTCTAAATTATTGTAATTTCCACAATTAAATATTACATTTTTTACTTTAAATTCTTTTATTAAATTAATAGCTTCTTTCATATGATCCGCGTCTCCATGTGTTAAAACTAAATAATCTATTTTATTTATTCCTATACTTCTAAAAAAAGGTATTAGGTTTTTACTTGTTAAGTTATAAGTACTATTTATTTTTCCACCAGTATCTATTAGTACTGTTTGTTTTAAATGAGGAAAGACTATTAAACTAGAGTCTCCTTGATTAACATCAATATAGTAAATATAAGTGTTTGAATCAATATAAGGATATACTTTAATAATTAAAAGAATTATTATATTTATTATAAATAATTTCTTTTTATTTGTTTTTATTATTATAAATAAAACTATTAAATATATTATAACTATTATTATAGGTATTTTTATAAAGTAAATATAAATTCCAAATTTTGAAAAAGTTAAAGATAAATATTCTATTAATTTAATAAATAATGTAAGAATTGGTTCTATAAATGGAATTATAAATGTAATAATAGTAAGAGGAAATACTACATTACTTATTAAAGGAACAAATAAAAGGTTTAAAAGTATTCCTAATATATTTATATAATTAAAGTAATATATATTTAAAATAGATATACTTATAAAAGATATTAAACTTACACTTAAAAGTGATAAAATATAGTTTTTATTATTTATATAATTATTTGATATTACTAAAAAATAAGTAATTATAAAAGATAAAATAAATGAGGTTTCATATATTATAAATGGATTAATTAGTACAAGTGTTATAAATACTAAATACATTATATTTTCTGTTTTTATATTAAAATAATATATTTTATTAATTCCTAAATAGAAAAACATTAAAACACTTCTTAATATAGAAGGAGAAAAACCTGTAATAAAACTAAATAACAAAAGTATTATAAATAAAATTATATGTACAAATATTTCATTTTTAGAAAATTTATTTAAGATTTTAAGCAAAATTAATGTAATAAAACCAACGTGTAAACCTGATAAAGCAAATAAGTGCCCCACTCCATTTTTTCTAAAACTTTCTATTATATCTTCTTTTATATAACTTGTTTTTCCTAATATAAAAGCATACATATAACTTTTATTTTTAAAAGTATTACTTCTTTTATAAAAGAAGTTTTTTATTCTATATAAATTAGAAGTATGTTCTTTTTCTATTTTAAAACTTTCTATATTAAGTAAATAGTATATCTTTTTATTATATAAATACTTTTTGTAATTAAATAAATTAGGAATAGTGTTATTACTTGGTTTTTCTAAAGAACCTTTTATATTTATTTTACTTCCTATATTATAGGTATTTAAAAATGAATTAATTTCTTTTTTATCTTTAAAATAATATGTTCCAATTAGTTTTTCTTTGCAATTTAACTCTAGTGATAAAGTTTCTTCTTTTATTTTATATGTATTTATTATACAAGTAAAATTAGTTTCATTTTCTTTATAAACACTTTTATATTTTATTATATTAGTAACTATTAAAGAATAAATTAAAGCAAAAAGGAAAAAAGTTATATATAATTTATCAAGTAGTAATATTTTCCTTAATTTTAGCATATACACTTTCTCCTATGCCTTTTACGTTCATTATTTCTTCTTTTGTTTTAAATAAGCCTACTGTATTTCTATACTCGATTATGCTAAGTGCTTTAGATTCACCTATTCCATTTAGTGTCATTAGTTCTTCTTTTTCTGCCGTGTTGATGTTTACTGGTCTTAAAGAAACTACTAAATCATCACTGGTTTCTTCTTTAGTTTCTTCTTCAATATTTTTTTCATTTTCTGTAAATGCATCATTAGTTATTTCTTTATCTTCTTCTATACAAGCATCATTAAATAACTCACAATATACTTCTTTGTTTTCTCTTTTTAGTATATCTTTATATTCTTCATAACTATTTATAATTATTACGTCTTCATCTTTTAATTTTTTACTTAAATTAATGTACCTTGTATAAGCATCTTCTTCTAAACCACCTGATGCATCAATCGCGTCTTTCACTCTTGAATTTTCTGGTAAAATATAGACACCTGGATTTTTTACTCTACCTTTTATATCAATTTTAATTGTATTTTCTACTGGCATATCACTTTTCTTTTCTTCATTTTCTACAACAACTTCATTTTGAAGTGCATTTTCTTCTTTTACATTAATAACAAAAAGATAAATAATACTTATAATAAATACCAAAACAATAGAAATAGCAGTAATAATCTTTTTATAATTACAGTAAAAATCTTTTAACTTATTCATACTTTTCCCTCCTTTCTTTTCTAAATTAGCATAAGTTTTTCTATATGTCAAAAACGTCAAAATTAAATATTCGCGTATTAATTTTAAAGAAAGGAACACTTAATTTTTAATATTAATATATAAGTTATATTTATTTTTTAAATTTAGTTAATCAATTTTAAATTAGCGAAAATAAAAAAAGTATAAAAATTTTACATAATTTTACACTTTTTCTAATTTATTTGATACTAATTGATATGTACTCATCCTTCTTTCTACTCTTCCAGTTACTTTAATTATGTCTCCTTTTTTTATTCCAAAGCAAGTTTTGTAAACATTAGGAAATAATACAATATCAATTTTTCCATATTCATCGCTTCCATTTATAAACGCCATTTTATCGTTATTTTTTGTGGTTATTTCTTTTATATTATCTATCATAACTAATACATTTATTACTTTATCAAAGTATTTTGTCATATCTTTAGTAAGGCATATTCCATTTCTTTTATATCTTGTTACCGGATGATTTTTTAAGTAAAAACCAAATAATTCGTATTCTTTTTTTAATAATTCACTTTCTTCATATTCTTCATATATTATTATTTCAGGTTTTTCTACTAAACTTTCATCTATTTTTTCACATAAATTGGCATAGTAAATTGCTTCTTGTAAGTTATTTATCATAGTTTTTCTATTTAAGTTAAATATATCTAAAGCCCCTGACATTATTAGATTTTCTAATACTTTTGTATTTACTTTAGTACTATATGTTCTTTTTATAAAATCAAGGTAGTCTTTAAATAAGCCTTTTTTTCTTTCTTCTATTATATAACTACTTGCTTCTTTTCCTACATTTTTGATTATACTAAGTGGTAAAATTACTTCATTAGCAATGTATTCATACAAATTGGTGCTTTTATTTACATTGACTCCACCAAAGACAAGTCCAAATCTTCTTGCTTCGTCTATGTAAGCTTTTATTTTTGTCCCGTCATTATTTAACATATTTAATTCATCTGTCATAAAATATTCGGGAAAATGTGCTTTTAGAAATGCCATTTGATATGCTAAAAGTGCATATGCTACTGAATGAGATTTATTAAAGCCATAAGAAGCAAACCTTAAGACTAAATCATATATTTGATTTGCAGTTTTTTCACTTACATTTATTTTAATTGCCCCGCTTACAAATTCACTTCTATATTTTTCAATTACATCTTCCTTTTTTTTGCTCATTGCCCTTCTAATTATATCTGCTTTTGCATATGTAAATCCACCAATTCTTTTAAGTATTTCTATTATTTGTTCTTGATAAACTATTATTCCATTAGTATCTTTTATTATATCAGTTAGTTCATTTATTAAATAATTAGGTTTCATTTTACCTTCTCTTACTTTAATAAACTCATCTATATGGTCTCTTGCCCCAGGTCTATATAAAGCAATGGCAACTATTAAATCATCAAAATTTCTTACTTTAAGACTTTTTAAAAATGACATCATGCCTTCACTTTCAAATTGAAATATACCAATAGTATCTGCATTATAAAACACTTGTAAAGTCTTTAAGTCATTTAATGGTATTTTATTTATATCTATATATATTTTCTTTTCTTCTTTTATTTTATTTATAATATTACCTATAATAGTTAAATTTCTTATAGATAGAAAGTCTATTTTTAAAAGACCTAGAGATTCCAAATATTCTTGGCTAAAACCAGTAAGAATTATGTCAGAGCTTTTATAAAGAGGTACTTTATTCATAAGAGGTTCGCTACTTATTATAACACCTGCCGCGTGTATGCTAGTGTGTCTTTTTAGTCCTTCTAAATGTGATGATATTCTTACTAATTTTTCATATTCTGTACTTTCTTTTACTACATTAGTAAAATATTCATTGTTTTTTAAATCTTTAAATGTTTCTTTATCTTTTATAGTACTTACTAATTTATCGATTTTTGAAGTGTCAATTTTTAATATTCTACCTACATCTCTTAAGACTTGTTTAGGAAGAAGTGTATCAAAAGATATTATATTTGCTACTCTATCAAAGCCATATTTGGTTTTGACATAATTTATTACTTCATCTCTTTTAAGATACTCAAAATCTGTATCTATATCAGGCATAGTAATTCTTTCTGGATTTAAAAATCTTTCAAATTTTAGGTCATATTTTAATGGATCTATATTAGTTATACCTAAAGAATAACTAACTAAACTTCCAGCTGCACTTCCACGACCAGGCCCCACTATTATGCCATTTTTTTTAGCATATAAAATAAAGTCATACACTATTAAAAAGTAATCTGTAAAGTCCATACTAATTATTACATCTAACTCATAATTAAGTCTTTCTATATAATTTTGTGGTATGTTATTATTAAGTCTTTTGTTTAAACCTTTGTTAGTTAAGTATTTAATTAATTCTATTTTGTTTTCTGAATATACTGGTAATTTATATTTCATTTTAGGAATAACTATATCAATTAATTTGGAAAATTCATAAGTAGTATTTTTATCTATTTCATCAATATCTTTATTTAATTCATTATCAAATTCATATGAATTATAGTCTTCTATTGTTTTTCCATCTTTAATCATTTTTAAGTAAATTAGATATTCTTTATCATTTGAATTAAAGTAATAGTTTTCTTTTATATAAACAACATTACTACTTATTAAAAGAGCTTCTTTTTTTTCTGTTAAATTATTATAACTTAAATATACTAATTCATATATTTCTTTATAATTTAGGTAATTTATATAATCTTTAGTAACACATATTAGGTTTTTAGATAGTCTTTTTATATCTTCTAAAGTTAAAACATCAGTATTTCTTATACTAACTATATTTAGTAAGTTTATGTATCCTTCATAATTTCTTGCATATAAATACATATTTAAGTCAGATATATTTACTTCTATTCCTATAATTGGCTTTATATTGTTATCTGTACATAGTTTTATAAATTCCATCGCACCAAACATATTGTAATCTGTAATACCAACAGAAGGTATGTTATTTTCTTTTATGAATTTTATTAAGTCTTCTATTTTTATTAAGGAATCTAATAAACTATAATGTGTTTTTACGTTAAGTGGTATGTAATTCATATTTTTCTCCTAAATATAATATATCATAAGACTTTTAATTAATAAAGAAAAAAAATAGGAATTATTCCTATTCTTCACCTTCTGCTTTTCCTTCTAATGTACAAGATGCACCAGTACAAGTTAGTTTAAATTCATCTTCTGCTACTTTAATGTCTGTTTTTAAATCTATTTTAGTACTAATACCTTTATCACTTGATTTTTCAAATTTGAAAGCACCATTTGTAACTTTTATATCTATAATTTCTCCACTGCTATTTAATTTAACATAGTAGTATACACTTGTGTCTCCTAAACCTGTCAATTTAGTTCCACACTCTTCTGAATCTTGTTCTTCATCTTTGTTAGCAACACTACGGCAATAAGGTCCTGGATGTGTTCCACCAATTTGTTCACTTACATATTGTGCACCAGCAGTTCTAATTACATTTTGTGTTTGAACCATAAATGCTTGTTTTCTTCCGTCATTATATAATGTTAAAATTGTTGGCATTAATATCATTATCAAAAGAGCAAGTATTGCTATAACAGCAAGTAACTCAACTAATGTAAAACCTTTCTTATTTAATTTCTTCATTTTCTTCATCCCTCTCTTATTTTATCTAAATTGATTATACCAAATAATAAGAGATAAAGTCAATTATTTATAATTATTTTTTAAAATATTATAACTTTTTATTCTTTAGTAACATTCATAAATGCATTTATTAAATCCATACCAGTACCTATTTTATCCATTTTATCTTTAAATCTAAGTCCATATCTTTCTTTCATTTCTTTTACCATTTCATCTAAAGGAACTCCCCTGTTGAGTTTTTTATACCAACTAGAATTTTCTCTTAAAAACCTAAGTAAATTCTCATCTTTATAAATATTCTCTTTAACAATATACCTCATCTAATCATCAAAAAACCTTTCTATATTAGTGGGACTGTTCTTTTTACTTGTTGTTTTCTTTTCTTCTTTTTTAGTATCTTTCATAAGTACAATTTCTTCTAAAAAATCTAAAGCTTTTTGTAAAGAAGATACATTTTCTTCTAATTTATCAGTATCTATATTTTTTAAATTAGATATAAATGTTTTTACTGCTTCTGTTTTATTTTTGCTTTCTTTAGTTTTAAATGTATCCCAAATAGATGAATCACTACCATATATATCATAAGTTTCATATAATTTTTGCCAAGTTGTTTCTCCTTTATTTACAGCATTAAAAAGATACTTATTATTACTAGCAAATTCTTTAAATTCATCTTTTTTACTCATACACTTCACCATTATTAATTTATGATTCTGGTTTGTTATTAATGAATAAGTTTTTACATTCAGCATAAAAACTAAAATAAGAAGAATAACTTATAATTATATGATCTATTAATTTAATATTTAATAGTTCTCCTACTTTATATAAAGCTTCAGTTGTTTTGTAGTCTTCACTACTTGGTGTTGTATCTTCACTAGGGTGGTTGTGCATTACAATTATGTAAGACGCATTTTCTATTATTGCCTCTTTAAAAACTTCACTTGGATTTATTTCTATTCTACTTTTAGTTCCTTTATATAATTCTTTACTTTTTATTAAGTTTAATTTTAAATCAAATAATAAAACATAGAACTTTTCTTGAGTACAATTTTTAAATTCACTTCTAAAATAATTAAATATATCTTCAGTATTAGTGAGTTTTACTTTACTTTTATCTAATAAATAAATTCTTTTACCAAGCTCAATTGAAGCAAGTATAGAAGACGCTTTTGCTAATTTAATTCCTTCTATTTTAGTTAAAGTATTTATACTATATTGAGAAAGCTTTTCAAGAGTTCCAGCGTGTTTTAATACTTTTGTTGCTAAATCTTTTACAGATTCACTTTTATTTCCTGTTCTTAAAATAATAGCAAGTAATTCACTATCAGTAAGAGCAGAAACACCTTTAGTAAGTAATTTTTCTCTAGGTTTATCATTAGGTAGTATTTCTTTAAATTTCATATATTCCTTTCATGAAATTTATGTATAAAAGTATATTCTATATTACAATATTTTCTTTATTAATTCAACTAATTTTGTTCTCTTTAAGTATTCCATCTAATAATTTTAACTCTTCTTTAATAACTAAATTCATACTAGAGGTATCACTTGTATTTTTTATTACTTCATCATATGTTTTTAAAGTATCTATAATATTAGAATCACTTATTTTATATATTCTTTTTAATGTATTTATTTGATCTGCATATGTATTTTTTATTTTATCATAAATATCATTATCTAAAGACATACCTATAAATATTTTATATAAACCATCTTCTTCATATACTAAATAATTATCATAAAGTTTTGTATTTTTAGAAACATTATCATAATTTTGATATGCACCTACTTGAAGAACATACAAAGCAGTTTCGTTTTTTTCTTTACTATATAAATTATATATTATATAAGAAAAAGAAAATAATAATAGAAATATAAATAATAAATATTTTTTATTCATAACATCACCATTATTATTTTAAAATACAATATATAAAAATTTTGTCAAAAAAAAGGAAAAACTAACTTATTTTTCTTTCTTTTTCTTTACTTCAATTACTTGTTTTCCTTTGTAATATCCACATTCTTTACAAGCACGATGTGGTTCAACTGGTTTACCACAATTTTTACATACTGTTATTGTAGGTGCTTCTTTTTTTAAATGTGTGCGTCTTGCATTTTTTGCTGTTTTACTTGTTCTTCTAAATGGCACTGCAAATAATTGTAAATCTGTTTTCATTCTTTTCCCTCCATATCTAACATACTTTTTAATTCACTAAATGGTGAATCTCTTTTTATATCATTTTCATCTACTAAGTTCCATCCATTACCTTCTTTTAAAAATTTAGCATCCTCTTTTATAACTCGAAGTGGAACTTCCAGTACAATATTTTCCCATACAATTCCAAAAATATCAAGAGAATTTTGAAAAATCACTTGATTTTCGTCATTTTCTTGTATTTCACTTATTGTTTTATCATATGTTGTATTAATAGGATAGTTAACTTCTTCTAGGCTTCTTGCACATAACAATACCATATTTCCTTCTATTTTAATACTTATATGGTATAAATCATCTTCAATTCTTCTAATGAAACCTTTTACTTTTACATTTTCTAATCTTTGTATTTCAGTATTTTTTAACATTTCTTTAGGAAATTCTATACTTTCATTTATTTCTAATTCTTTTTGTGTTCCATTTTTTAAACTACTTATATCAAACATATTTCCTCCTAAAGATCGTTATATTTATTCATTTGTTTCATTAATTGATTTACTTGTTTTTGATTTGGAGTTCTACCCATACCTCTCATTAAAGTTTTTATCATTTCTTCACTTACAATAGGATTTTTCTTTAGTTCTTTCTTTGTAACTTTTCTTGCAAGTAAGAATCCTAAAATTAAACCTATTATTAAACCTACTACGACATATAAAATATCTATTAATATTTTCATATAACTGCCTCCTTTTTTAATTATATTATAAATTAAAAAGAGTAAAATAACAACTCTTTTAATTTATAAAGAAACTACATTTTCTTTTCTTTCTTCTACTAAATATAATTTATTAGTACTATTATATACTCTTTCTTTAAGAAAAACTAAATTATCTCTTATATCTTTTAAATAGTAAATTCTTTTTCTTCTTCCATCAGTATATTTTGCATTTAGTATTTCTTTTTTAGTTACATAAATATTCTCTTCTTCTAGTGATTTTCTTAAGGATTCCAAGTTTTCTTTTGCTTTTTCTTTTTCTACTTTACTAGATATAAAAGTTAAAGCATTAGGTATAAAACTTGTCATAACTATTAAAGATGATTCTATAAATTTAGGTAAGATATCATTGTAACCAAATAAGTGCATTAAGTAATTTAATATAGGTATACTTATTATTGTAGTTAATAAAGAACTAATACCTACTTTTGTTAAATCAACATTGTAATTTTCTATATCATTAGATAAACTACTACCTTTTTTCAATAATTTCATTTTAACCCCCATAACGTTTATAATTATACCATATTAAGTACAAAATGTCAAATTAGGGGTACATTTTTAGTCTTTTAAAGCAGTTATAGGTATTACATAAACATTGTCACTTCTTTTGTAAATAGCATTAGAAAGTCCACATATAACAACTAAAGCTTTTGGTGGAATTCCATCTTTTTCTTTTATAATATTACTAACTCTAGTTAAGTTATTTGAGGCTTCTTCTATTTGATTTGCGCCTAGTTTTATTTCAAATGCAGCATAAGTTCCATCGTCAAATTCAATAACCGCGTCAAATTCATTACCTTCATAATCTTGATAATGAAATATATTCCAGTTATTTGCTTCTGCGTATATTCTTAAATCTCTTACAACCATTGCTTCAAAAAAGAAACCAAAAGTACGTAAGTCATTAACACATTTATCTACTGTCATATTAAGTAGGCTAGTTGCAATAGATGGATCTACAAAATGTCTTTTTTCCATTTGTTTAACTCTCATACTACTTCTTATGTTTGAGTTAAATGGTAGTTGATTTTCAATTAGGTATAATTTAGTTAAGTCACCTAAATATTCGTTAATTGTTTTAACATCTATATCTAAATCATTAAAACCTTTTATGTCTTCTTTTAATTTAGCAATACTAGCTGTAGTAGATTCATTACGAGATAAACTTTTAAGTAAAAGCATCATTTTATTTAAGTCTCTTTTAGTATTACTAATTCTATCTATATCAGTATCAAGTATTTCTTTAATATATTCTTTAGGTAATTTAATGGCTTCTTCAAAAGGAACATCTATACTTCCAGGAAAACCTCCTCTTAATACTAATTTTATTATATCTTTTAAATTAATTTCTTTAGTTTTTTTACTTTTAACAGTATCATTATATATATCTTTTAAAGAAACATCTCCAGAAGAATCTCCTGACTCATATAAACTCATAGGATACATTTTTAATTTTTTGATTCTTCCTGCTCCAGAGTGTTTTATTTTGTCTTGTTTTTCTTTAGGTAATACAGTAGACCCAGTTAGTATGTATTTTCCTTTAACACCATCTTCATCACATTTATATCTAGTTGCATCCCAAATTTCTGGAACTTCTTGCCACTCATCAATTAGAATAGGTTTTTCTCCTTCAAATATTAGAGATATGTCAGTTTCTGCTAATGTTCTATTTTGGTAATTACCTTTAGGATCCATTAGTAAAAATTCACTTTTCGCGTGTTTTCTTCCTGCCCAAGTTTTACCTATCCATTTAGCACCTACAATATTTATTGCCCCGTAGGCTTTTAAACTACTTTCAATTTCTTTATCAATTAATCTAGGTTTGTATTCCATTTTAAAACTCCTTTTATATTTAATATTATAATATAATAAAGATAGTTTGTCTATTTATTGGAGCAAATTTCTGTATTTTATTCCTAGATTTTTTCTTATTTTATTCCTAGATTTTTCAAATTATATACTTAAAGTTTCATTTTTATTACTTACATCTTTTAAAAAGAAATAATCCATATTAATAAAATCACATACAAATAAATAAGGTATATTTTCTAAAGTCTTAAAGAAAGTTGGATATAATGTATTACTTTTAATTTTTATATGACTATTATTTAATATTAATTTTGTTGTTTCATTATTTAGAAAATCATTTATCATATGAGTATTATTATAAACTGTATATGACATATTTTCTATATAAGTATCTTTTAATAATTTATTTAGATTCTTTTTAGGTACAACTTTACATATTTTTTCAAACATTTTAAAGCCTAATACAACATCATCATTATTAAGTAAATAAATTGATTCTAATAACTTATATAAGTTTTCTGGTTTATTTTTAGTTATTTCAAAAATTTCTTTTTTAATTAAAAAAATATAATATATTCTCATATAATCACCATTATAAGTATATTATATTTTATATAAATATTTTGTCGAATTATGTGTATTTTTTACTTAAATTTATTTCTATTGTTTCTCCTTTTATTACTTCTCTATTTTCAAAATTTGCATCCGTCGCATAACCTGAACCATTATATATAAAGTTTACACCTAGTATTTTTGCATATCTTTCTAAATCTGTAAAAGCCCATGAATTCATATTTGTATAAGTTATTTTATCTCCATTAGTTAATAAGAATACTTTATCATTTACATTAAGTTCTGTATTAGCTATTGGGTATTGTTTTATTATTTTATCTCCATTTCCTATTACTATTACATTTAGGTTTTTTCCTTCTAATTCATTTTTTACATCTGTTGCATTTTTATTTATATATGAATTCATTATATAAGTATCGTTTTCTTTTTCTTTAGGAGATGATACAAAACCTAAATAAGTTGATACATCTTCTATTAAAGTTTTAACTGCCATAGTTTCGTAATCAGAGTCTGCTATTCTACTATCCACTACATATATAATTATTTGAGGGTCTTCATAAGGGAAAATTCCCGCAAAGCTTCTTACGTAGTCTCTAGAACCTG
>CANRKW010000014.1 GCA_947631345.1 uncultured Bacilli bacterium
AGGAAAAAATCGAAATTTACCGTAACTCTGACCTCCCCTATGTAAGTTAAAAGAAATAAATTTAAAATGTTTAAATGTTTAAGATCTCTATATAAACGAAATTTACCAATATTAAATGAATATATATAATTTTATTGCAATTTATGAAATACTTAAAATTACAAGTTTCTTGTAATTAGGGTAAATCTATTTAACGGTGTATCTAGCCTCGCCTAGCGGCTGGTTTGGCTCCCACGCGTTCGTCTTCCGCGTGGGCGGTTCCGACGACCCGGGCAACTTGTTCGACGGCGGCGACGTCAACTACACCAATGCTGTTCGCCCCGTAATTTCTCTAAAATCTTGTGTTAAGTTAGATAAAGGTAATGGAGAATCAAATACACCATATGAATTTAGTATAGATGATACTTGTAAATCAACTGTAAATTAACAAAAAACTGCAATATTTGCAGTCTTTTCTTTTAAATAAATACAACTATATAATAAATTATAAAAAGTATTAACATTATAATACCTTCTATTCTTGTTATTTTCTTTGATGTTTTACTAAAAATATACAATATAATAGTAGATCCTATTAAAAATACTAAATCAATTATTTGAAAACTTGAAGGAACAACACTTCCAAATAAAGCAACTGGTATACCTAAAACAACACAAATATTAAATATGTTACTTCCTATAATATTACCTACTAATAAATCAACTTCTTTCTTTTTTGCTGAAACAATAGTAGTAACTAACTCTGGAAGTGAAGTACCAAAAGCTATTATAGTTAAAGAAATAACTCTTTCACTTATACCTATATTTCTTGCTATATCAGAAGCATTTGTAACAACAAAATTACTTCCTATAATTATACCTATTAAACCTATAATAATAAATATAATAGATTTTCCAATTTTATATTTTGGCTTTTCTGTAAAAATCTCTTTCTTTTGTTTTGCTAAAGTAATTAAATAATAAAGAAAAATAGTAAAAAATAACAATATAACTATACCATCTGATTTAGATATTTGATTAATTAAACCATTATCTAATTTAACATCTAAAAACAAAACAACAAGCAAAGTTGATATAAGCATAGTAATAGGAAGTTCCTTTTTAACAGTGTTATCTTTAATAAAAATCGGTGTAATAACAGAAGCTATTCCTAAAATTAAAAGAATATTTAATATATTACTACCTATAACATTACCTAATACCATATCAGTACTTCCCATCTTTAAAGCACTCATAGAAACAGCAAATTCAGGTAAAGAAGTACCAAAAGCTATAATAGTAAGTCCAATTAACATTTTAGAAACTTTGAAATTCTGAGCAGTACTACTAGCCCCATCAACAAAAACATCAGCCCCCTTTATTAGTAAAATAAAACCTACTACTAATAAAACAATATCTAAAAACATATCCACCTCCTTTAATAGTATATCATAAAATAAACATAAATTCATAAAATTATAAAGGGATTTATATGAATATAGAAATAAGAAGTTCTAAAGAAGTATATGATAAAGCATTATTAATAAGTGAAATAACTAAAAGAGAAGTAAAAACATTTGAAGAAGACTTACTAATAGATACAGATATTCTATTTATATGTATAGAAAAAGTAGATTCATTAGTAAAAAAATTCATAGAAAATATAAATGTTATAGTAAAAAGAGTAGTAGTTATAAATACTTATAAAATCATTAATATAAATTACTATATATTAAGAGAATTACTATTAGATAAAGGAATAGATATTAATAAAAGACTTTCTATAAATAAAGTGTTTAAAAGTAAAAGAATATCTAAATTTATAGAAAAAAGTCTAATATTTTGACTTTATAATAGAATTAATATATACTTTTTGTAGGAGGTATAAATATGTTTGATTTAAAAGAAAAGATAGTTATAATAACTGGAGGTACAAGAGGAATAGGTCTAGAAACAGCAAGACTTTTCTATAAAAATAATGCTAATGTAGTAATATTTGGAAGTAAAAAAGAAAGTGTAGAAAAAAGTGTTAATAAATTAAAAGAAGAAGGAATATATATAGAAGGGTATTATCCTAATTTATTAGATTTTAATAGTGTTTTAGAAACTATTAATGAAATATACAAAAAATATGGAAAAATAGATATACTTATTAATAATGCAGGTATAAGTGCAAGTAAAAAAATAGAAGAAACAAGTATAGAAGAATATGATAATGTAATGGGAATAAATGTTAAAGCTATTTTTAATACTACTAAAGCAGTTGTCCCTTTAATGAAAGAAAATAAAGGTGGTGTTATTTTAAATACAAGCTCGATGGTAAGTCTTTATGGTCAAGCAAGTGGTGTAGCTTATCCTACTAGTAAATTTGCAGTAAATGGCCTTACTAAATCACTAGCCAGAGAACTTGCTCCTTTTAACATAAGAGTTAATGCAGTAGCCCCAGGTATTATAAATACTGATATGGTTTCTAATTTACCTAAAGAAGTAATTGAACCCTTAATTAAAACTATCCCACTTGGTAGAATTGGTGAAGCTAAAGATGTTGCAAATGCCTTTTTGTTTTTAGCAAGTGACAATGCTTCATATATAACAGGTGTAGTACTAAGTGTAGACGGATGTGCAAGAAGTTAGTGTAAAATTACAGTTTAACAATACAAAGTAAGAAATAAATTTGATATAATACTTCTAGGGTGTTTAAAATGGAAAATAAAAATGTAAAAAAAGCTTTACTATCTATAATTGTATTTTTTGCTTTAATAATATTTTATGAATTTAATGATGAAATAAATATAACTTTAGCAAAACTAACTGGAACTTATATCTCTTACAGTATTGATGAAGTACCAGAATATACTACAGAAGACTATGTAATAATAAATGACAACATACCTGATTTTACTTTAGAAGATTATGAAAACTTTTCTTTCGAAGAGTATAGTGAATTAGATTACTTAAATAGATGTGGTAAAGCTTTTGCAAGCATTGGTAAAGAACTAATGCCAACAGAAGAAAGAGGATCAATTGGTATGGTAAAACCAAGTGGCTGGCACACAGTAAAATATGATATAGTAGATGGTAAATACCTATACAATAGATGTCATTTAATAGGTTACCAATTAACTGGTGAAAATGCAAACACAAAAAACCTAATAACTTGTACAAGACAAATGAATACAGGCGCGATGTTAGAATTTGAAAACAAAGTAGCAGATTACATTAAAGAAACATCTAACCACGTATTATATAGAGTAACTCCAAAATTCTTAGGCGATAATTTAATAGCAAGTGGAGTACAAATAGAAGCAAGTTCACAAGAAGATAAAGGAGAAAGCTTACATTTTAACGTATACATCTATAATGTACAAGATAATATAGAAATAGACTATAAAACAGGAGAAAGTAAACTAAAGGAATGATAAATAATGGAAAAATTAATTAAATTTATGAAAAATAGATATGGAGTTGATAATTTATATAACTTCTTATTTTTACTAGTAATTATAATATTTATAATAGATATGTTTTTTCCTTTAAAAATACTATCTATTATAGAACTTATAATACTAATAATTATGATATATAGGGTATTATCTAAAAATATAACAAAAAGAAGAAAAGAAAATCAAATATATTTAGATATAAAAAATAACATAAAAAGTATATTTACATATAAAGATAAAGATTATATATATAAAAAATGTCCTAAATGTAAAACTATACTTAAATTAAAAAGACCTACTAAAATAGGTATAAAACATACTACTTGTCCAACTTGTAAAAAAAGAATAACAGCTTTAATACTAAAGAAAAGAAAAATAGAAATAATAAGAAAAAAGGTGAATAAATGATATTAATAATAATTTTAATATTAGGTTTTATTTATATATATTATGAATTAAATACATTAAGAGTAACTCATTATAATATAGAAAGTTCTAAAATAAAGAAATTTAATAATTATAAAATAATTCAAATATCTGATTTTCATAATATAAAAAGTGTTAAATTAAAAAGTAATATAATAAATAATATAATAAAAGAAAAACCTGATATTATAGTAATTACTGGAGATATATTAAATAGTAGAAATGTTAATGTAAATATAACTTTAGAATTTATAAAAAGACTTTTAGAAATAACTAAAGTATACTATGTAACTGGAAATCACGAAAGAAGAATAAGAACTTATAAAAGAATAGAAGAATCTCTAATAGAAATGGGTGTTAATGTACTTAAAAATAAAAAAGAGATTTTGAAAAAAGATAATGAAATAATAGAATTAATAGGAATAGATGATAGTACATTTTTTAAAACTAAAAAAGAGTTTTATAGTACTTTAGATAATTTAATAGAGAATAATGATAATTACAAAGTTTTACTTTCTCATAAACCTGACTATTTTAAAGAATATGTAAAAAACAATGTAGACTTAACATTATGTGGACACACTCATAATGGGCAAATTGCTTTACCTTTTATAGGGGGTATATATGCTCCTGGACAAGGACTTTTTCCTAAATATTTATATGGATTATATAAAGAAGGTAATTCAAATATGATTGTCAGCGCGGGTATTGGAACAAGTAGTGTAAAAATAAGAACATTTAATAAGCCAGAACTTGTAGTTATTCATTTAAAAAAGTTAAATAAATAGTAGAATAAAGATAAGTACATATGCTATAATAATTGTAGGAGAAAAAAATTATGTATAAAGTTTTTGTTTGGATTTGCCTTTTTCTAATATATTCATTTTTAGGTTGGTTAGTTGAAAGTTTATATTGTTTCTTTCTTTCAAAGAAATTTGTAAACCGAGGCTTTCTAATTGGACCTGTATGTCCTATATATGGCTCTGGATGTTTATTGATACTGATATTTTTAAGTAAATATTCAGAAGATCCTTTTACATTATTTTGTATGTCTATTATAATATGTTCAATACTAGAATACTTAACTAGTTATGTAATGGAAAAGATATTTAAAACAAGATGGTGGGATTATTCAGAAAAGAAATTTAACTTAAATGGAAGAATCTGTTTAGAAAATATGATTATGTTTGGACTTCTTGCAATAGTGATAGTTTATTTAATAAATCCACCAATTGTAAGTTTAGTTCATTTAATAGATCCAATGCTTTTAAAAATTGTTGTTTCTATATTATTAGTAATATTTATAATAGATTTACTTATATCAACTAAAATAATATATAATATAACAGGTGTAGGAGCAAGTGTACTAAAAGATTCAACTGGAGAAATAACAGCAAAAGTAAAAGAAGTATTAAGTAAAAAAGGCTTATTTACAAGAAGACTTGCTAATGCTTTTCCTAATTTTAAAATGAAAAATGTGTTTAAAAAGAAGAAGAACTAGTTATAGATTTCTAGTTCTTTTGTAATAAAAAATAGTGATTAATTATTAGCAATATGATAAAATATATTCATATAAGAAAGGAGAAATGCCTTATGAAAAAGTTACCATTTGGACAAGAAAACTTTAGAGATGTAATATTAAGTGATTATTATTATGTGGATAAAACTAAATATATAGAACAAATAATAAATGATGGAGCAACATTTTTACTTTTTGCTCGTCCTAGAAGATTTGGTAAGAGTTTGTTTTTATCTACATTAAATTATTTCTTTAATATAGAAAATAATAAAGAAAATAAAAAACTATTTAAAGGTTTATATATAGAAAAAAGTGATTGTTTTAAAGAAATGGGAAAATATCCAGTTATATATTTGAATTTTAAAGATTTAAAAAAGAATAGTTATGAAGAATTTTATAAAAAATTTGTAACATTAATTAGAATACTTTATACAAAAAATGAATTTATAATAAATGTATTAAATGAAGGAGAAAAAAGAGATTTTATAAATATAAGAGATGGTCTTGGTAGTAAAAATAATTATACTGATAGTTTACTTTATTTAATAATTTGGTTAGAAAGGTATTATAAAGAAAGAGTAGTAATATTAATAGATGAGTATGATGTGCCTATACACGAAGGATACTTAAATGGTTATTATGACGAAGTAGTTGGTTTGATAAGAGAGTTTTTAAGTCCTTTAAAAGGTGAAAATAATATAAGACTTGTAGTATTTACTGGTGTACTTAGAGTAAGTAAGGAAAGTCTATTTAGTGATTTAAACAATATACTTGTTTATACAATGATGGATAAGGATTTTAGTGATACTTTTGGTTTTACTGAAAGTGAAACAAAAGAGTTTTTGGAAGATTATGGATTAAAACTAACGAAAGAAATAAAAGATTATTATGATGGATATAATATTAAAGGTGTTTCTTTATATAATCCGTGGAGCATAATTAATTATATTAAGAAAAAAGAATTACTTCCATACTGGGTAAATACATCTGGAAATGTTCTTATACAAGATTTAATTAGCAAAATGAAAGAAGAAAATAAAGCAAAAATATTTGATTTATTAGAAGGAGAAAGTAAAAACTTTAGATATAATGAAAAGCTAACATATAATGATTTTAATGAATATAACAATATAAATACAGCATTGAATTTACTATATGCAAGTGGGTATTTAACATATGATAAAACAGTAAATGATATGAATTATTATAAAATACCAAATAATGAAGTAAAAGAATCTTTAGCAGTAATAATGCAAAGAGCAATATTTAATGGAGATTTAACAGAAGAAGAAAATGCAAATTTTATAGAAAATATATTAAATAAAGATACAGAAAAAGTAGAAATATATTTAAATGAATTATTAAAAAGTTTGAGTTTCTTTGATTTAGTAAATGAGCAAAGTTATCATAACTTTATGTTGGGCTTACTATTTGCAGAAAGTAGAAAATACATAATAAAATCAAATAGAGAAAGTGGAACTGGAAGAAGTGACATAATTATAGAAGATAATAAAAGAGAAAGAGGAATAATAGTTGAGTTAAAAGTTGCAAAAAAAGAAAGTGAAATAAAAAGTAAAATTATAGAAGCAAAGAAACAAATAAAGAAAAATAAATATTTAGACGAACTTGAATTAGATAAAGTAAAAGATAAAAAAGAAATGGTAATAGTTTTCTATAAAAAGAAAGTTGTAGTAAATGGGTAGAATGAAAAATCGGCAAATTTTATGAACCGATTTTTTTCTACCTTTTTTACTAATTTAAAAAAAGTCACAAAATAGTTGACTATAAAAGAAAGAAAATATAAAATTATTATAGAAAAGGGGGAATATAAATGAAGAAATTGCCAATTGGTATTTCAAATTTTAAAGAAATAATAGAAAATGATTATTATTATGTAGATAAAACAAGAATTATTGAAGAAATATTAGAAAGAAAGATGTATTGTATATTAATATTACGACCTCTAAATTTTGGGAAAAGCTTATTTATGTCTACTTTAGATTATTTCTTTAATATAGAAAATAATAAAGAAAACAAGAAACTATTTAAAAACTTATATATAGAAAAAAGTGAATACTTTAAAGAAATGGGAAAATATCCAGTAATACATATAGATTTTAAAGATTTAAAAAAGAATAGTTATGAAGAATTTTATGAAGGTTTTGTAAAAATAATTAGAGAATTATATAAAAGCAAAGAGTATATAATAGATATATTAGATGATGGAGAAAAAAGAGATTTTACAAATATAAGAGATGGTCTTGCTGATAAATTTTATTATAAAAGAAGTTTGCTATGTTTATTACATTGGTTGCGAAGATATTATAATAAACAAGTAGTAGTACTAATTGATGGATACGATGATCCATTACAAGAAAGTTATTTAAAAGGTTATTTTGAAGAAGCAGTAGAATTATTAGATGGTTTTGTAGGTGTATTAAAAGATGAGAATAGTGTAAGACTAGCTGTTTTAACAAGTGTACTAAAAATGTGTAATCCAGGCATATTTGGTGGTTTTAATAATATAGATGTTCACTCTATGGGTAATAGACACCTTGGTGAAATATGTGGTTTTACAGAAGGTGAAACAAAAGAATTGCTAGAATACTATGGTTTAAAATTAACTAAAAAAGTAAAAGAT
This sequence comes from uncultured Bacilli bacterium, assembly GCA_947631345.1. The sequence continues at coordinate 8,009 of CANRKW010000014.1, forward strand.
TATTATGGAGGATATAAAATGTGTAATGCTAAAATATATAATCCAAATAGTATAATTAATTATATAAAAACTAAAGAAATGTCTTCATATATAAAAGATTTATCAATAAATGAATTAATATATGACTTAATAAATAAAATGAGAGAAGAAAATAAAACAAAAATATTTGAATTATTAGAAGGAAAAAGTAAAAGTTTTGATTATTATGAAACTACAACATATATTAGCTTTAATGAATCTAATAGTTTAAATACAGTATTAAATTTATTATATGCAAGTGGTTATTTAACATTTAATAAAGAAAAAGATAGAATTTATTATTATAAAATACCAAATAATGAAGTAAAAGAAACTTTATCTAAAATAATGCAAAATATTATGTTTAAAGATTCTATATCACTAGAAGAAAATACAAAATTCATAGAAAGTATTTTAAAGAAAGAAACAGAAGAAGTAGAAAGATACTTAAATAGTAAATTAGAAAGTTCAAGTTATTTTGATGTAATAAATGAAAGTAATTATCAAAACTTTTTACTTGGAATTTTAATAACTTTAAATAGTAAATACATAATAAAAGGAAATAGAGAAAGTGGTATACTAATAGAAGATAATAAAAGAGAAAGAGGAATAATAGTAGAGTTAAAAGTTGCTAAAAAGAAAAGTGAAATAAAGAATAAAATTATAGAAGCAAAGAAACAAATAAAGAAAAATAAATATATAGAAGAACTTGAATTAGATAAAATAAAAGATAAAAAAGAAATGGTAATAGTTTTCTATAAAAAGAAAGTTGTAGTAAATGGTTAGAAGGAAAAATCGGCAAATTTTATGAACCGATTTTTTTCTACTTTATTTACAATAAATTATGTCTAGGATTTTTTTAAGAAACTCTTTATTTTAAAGGTTTCTTTTTTAAAGTTAGACATAACTAAAAGTTAGACATAAAAAGAAAGAAGTACATATATAGATTTAGTATATCCTAAAGATGTAATTGTAATAACAAGATATGAGTTATTAGAATATTTGTTAACTATAGATTTAGTAAAACTGAAAAATAAAGATATTGAAGATAATATTCAAATTATATTTGAAAAATATCCTATTGCAAAAGATGTTAAAATAATATTTAAAGCTTTTTATGAAACAATGTTTAGCAATGATGAAGAAATGTTAGATATATTTATAGGTGTTTATAAAAATAAAATTAATACTTTTTGTAAAGGATTAGAAAAAGATATTACGGCTGTCAAAAACGCAATATCTTCAGAGATAAGTTCCTGTTTCGTCGAAGGAAACAATAATAAATTTAAACTTATCAAACGTATTGTATACGGAAAATTAAAATTATGAAACCTTTTTAAGAAAAGTTATTTAAATTTTTTGATAACTTTGGATGATTTTGATATTTCTCTACTTGTTGAAGATATTCTTAAGAACTAAAAAAAGACAAGTTGTTTCAACTCATCTTTTGATAGTTTTAAACAAACTATTGGAAGAACCGAAATTCTAGTCATTTTCTTCTTCAAAGAATTTATCAAGAGGTACTTCAAGAACAGTAGCAATTCTCCATAAAGTTTCTACTGAAAAACCACGTTTACCTTTTGCACTTTCAATTCTTCTTATAAATTCAAAACTTCTATCAGTATAAAAAGCAAGTTGTTCTTGTGTATAACCTTTTAATTTTCTATATTTTCTAATATTTAAAGCAACAATTCTTTTTATGTTTTTATTAAAATTATACTCCTTATATTCATAAACCATAGAAATTCACCTAATCTAATTTTCTCATAAAACTTTTAAAAATAATGTAGTCTAGTAGTACCAGTTTTGGCAATTTATATTATTATTTTTAGTATAAATAACTAAAATATACTAAGTTTATGTAATTATTTTTAAAGAAGAGTTATAATAAATTAAAAGAAGGAGAAGTATATGGAAACTAGAATTGTATTAACAGGTATTTTAAAAGACAATGATTTACTTTTAATAGTAAAAAGAAATGAATCTGATGAGTTATATCCAGGATCTTGGGAATTCCCTGGAGGACACTTAGAGAAAGGCGAAACATTAAAGGAAGCTTTAAGAAGAGAACTTAAAGAAGAAATAGGTTTTACTAGTGAATTTAGACCAATAATTACACATTATTATGATGAAGTCAAAGAAAAAAATGGGGTTTTAGTTCATGATTTAGAAATTGATTTTATTATTAATGTAGATAAATCTAAAGTGGATGTTAAATTAGGTAAAGAACACTCTCAATATAAATGGGTTACAAAAGATTCTGATTATTTAGATGAGTTTATAAAGGATAAGTTAACAAATATATAAGAGCAATGTTTTAAGTAATATTGTTCTTTTTTTGTAATACAAAAATAAGAAAAGAATATATTTAAGTGTAATAATGAATAAAGGAGTGAAATTATGAACAAAAAAGAAATACTTGGTAGTATATCTTCTAAAGGAAATGGAGAAATATATCTAGGTGTCGTAGGCGCGGTTAGAACTGGTAAATCTACTTTTATAAAGAAAGTTATAGAAAATCTAGTTGTGCCTAATATAGATGACGAATTTTTAAGAAAAAGATGTTTAGATGAAATACCTCAAACAGCCCAAGGTAAGCAAATAATGACAATCGAGCCAAAATTCGTACCTTCAAGTGGAGCAACTATAAAAATAGATGAGTTTACAACAAACATCAAACTTATCGACTGTGTAGGTTATGTAACACCTGAATGCAAAGGCTATACAAATGAAGATGGAACTGAAAGGATGGTAAAAACACCTTGGTTTAGTGAAGATTTGCCTTTTGTACAAGCAGCAGAAATAGGTACGACAAAAGTTATAAAAGATCACAGCACAATTGGTATTGTAGTAACAACTGATGGTTCAATTGGTGAGATGAGTAGAGATAATTACATTGAAGCAGAAAATAAAGTTATTACTGAACTTAAAAACATTAACAAACCTTTTATAGTAATAATGAATACAACAAATCCACACAACCCAGAAACAATTAGATTATGTAGTGATTTAAAAGAAAAATATGATGTACCAGTTTTACCTATTAGTATTATAGATATGAATGAAAAAGACATTTTGTATGTTTTAAAAGAAGCTTTATATGAATTTCCTATAATAGATATAGATGTTAATATTCCAGACTGGATTTCTGTATTAAATAATAACCATCCTGTTAAAAAGACATTTTTAAATGCTATGAAAGAAAGTGTAGTAAGTGTTGATAAATTAAGAGATATTGACAACATAAATTTAAGTTTTGAAGAAAAAGACATAATAACAAGTGCTTACATTTCTAATTTAAACACAAATACAGGAGAAGTTACAATTAATTTAGATGCAGATGATTCTTTATATGATGAGGTACTTAAAGAAATAATAGGTGTAAGTGTAAATTCAAAGAAAGAGCTTTTAAGAGTGTTCCAAGACTTCAGTGAAGGTAAAAATGAATATGACAGTATTAAATCAGCCTTAAAGCAAGTATATATGACAGGATATGCTACAACTACACCAAAAATATCAGATATGAAATTAGATACTCCTGAAATAATAAAACAGTCAGGTAGATATGGTGTAAAACTTAAAGCAGTAGCAACAAGTATTCATATGATTAAAGTTGATGTTGAAAGTACCTTTGAACCTATAATAGGTAGTGAAGTTCAAAGTAAAGAATTAATTGATTACTTAATGAAAGGAAAAGAAGAAAATCCTAATAACATTTGGAAAAGTGAAATATTTGGAAGAAGCCTAGAAGTAATAGTACAAGAAGGTATTCAATCTAAACTAAATCAAATGCCAGAATCAGTAAGATATAAATTAGGTCAAACAGTAACAAAAATAGTAAACAAAGGAAGTGGAAATTTAATTGCAATAGTTATTTAGTATAATCTGTATTTATAAAAATACTAAATATACTTCTTTTTGTAAAAAAAATGTAAAATTGTTAATTTATTGTTGCTTTTTATCTTATATATAAGTAAAATGAAGACATAAGCATATGTTGACGTGCTTAAAAATAGATGGAGGTAATGATATGACTAAAAACGAATTAGTAGAATTTATAGCTGCTAAAGCTGGACTTACAAAGGCAGATGCAGGAAGAGCATTAGATGCTACTTTAGCTGGAATTGAATCTGGTTTAAAGAAAGATGGAAGAGTATCTTTAGTTGGATTTGGAACTTTCAGTGCAAAAAAACGTGCTGGAAGAGAAGGAATCAATCCTTTAACTAAACAACCATTAAAAATACCTGCAAAAGTTGTTGCAAGTTTTAAAGCTGGAAGCAAATTAAAAGACGCTTTAAATTAATTAAAAAGCCATAGGCTTTTTTTTTAGTCATACTAAAATTTATGAAAAAAATATATTATAATATTTTAGATAAAATAGAGAAAAATGGTTTTGTTGCATATATAGTAGGTGGATATGTAAGAGATTTTATCATAGGCAAAAAAAGTAAAGATGTAGATATAATTACTAATGCAACTCCAAAAGATTTACTTCGTATTTTTACTAATGTTTCTAGTATTTATGAAAAGTATGGTTCTGTTAAATTAAATGTAAATAATAATATTATAGATATAACAACATTTAGAAAAGAACTTGCATATTATAATAACAAACCTAGTTTAATAGAATACACAAGTAGTTTAGAAGCAGATTTAGATAGAAGAGACTTTACTATAAATACTTTAGTTATGAATAAATATGAAGAAATAATAGATTTAAAAGAAGGAAAAAAAGACATAATAAATAAAGTAATAAAACCTATAAAAGATGTTAACATTTTATTTAAAGAAGACAATACTAGAATTATAAGAGCTTTAAGACTTATGAGTGAATTAGATTTTGAATTAGATCAAAGTATTATTAATTATATAATAGAAAATAAAACAGAATTAACTAAAATAAATAGAACTAAATTAAAAGAAGAATTAGATAAGTTATTTTCAACTAGACATACTACTAAATTTTTAAAATTTATAAAAGAATACAATTTAGAAAGTTATTTAGGAATATATTATAATACATTTAGAGAAGTTAATACTGTAATAGGTGTATGGTCAGAATTAAATGTAAAAAACATCCCTTTTACTAAAAGAGAGAAAGAACAAATTAAAGATATTAAATCTATTATAAGAAAAGGTTATATAAATAAATTTGATGTTTACAAATATGGTTTGTTTATATCTTTAGTAAGTGCAGAAATATTAGGAATTTCTAAAAAAAATATAAATTATTTATACACAAATTTACCTATTAAGGGTATAATAGATATTAATATTACAAGTGAGGAAATATGTGAGTATTTATCTATCGAACCTAGTAAAGAACTTGGTAATATAATAAAAACTTTGGAAAAAGAAATATTAGAAGGATCTTTAATAAATGATAAAGAAATAATTAAAAACAGATTAAAAAGAAGGAGATAGATATGAATGATTTAAGAAGTCTTTTTAAAGAGAGAAGTTATATTATAAATCCTTATGTACTTAAAAATATAAAGAGTTTAAATATAAGTTTAAATGAGTTTTTATTAATTATATATTTTTTAAATGAAAAGCCTTATTTAGATTTAGAGAAAATAAAAGAGACGTTAGGTTTTACTACTGAGGAAGCTTTAAATACTTATAGTGAATTATTAAGTAAAGGAATTATTATAACTAATTTAAATAAAGAAGAAGGTAAAGTAACTGAAGTTGTTTCTTTAGAGTTATTTTATGATAAGTTAATATTAAATACAAAAGTAAATAGTAAAAAAGATAGTGATATATTTTCTAAGTTTGAAAGTGAATTTGGAAGGACTTTAAGTCCAATAGAATATGAAACTATAAATAATTGGTTAGAAAATAATATAAGTGAAAATTTAATATTGAGTGCTTTAAAAGAAGCTGTTATAAATGGGGTTAGTAATTTAAGATATATAGAAAAGATTATATATGAGTGGACTAAAAAAGGGAAAAACATAGATGAAGATGAAGAATATGAAGAATTATTTGATTGTGACTGGATAGAGGAAATGAGTAATGAAAAGTGAGTTAATAGTTAAAGAGTTAGATAAGATGTATCCAAATGCTGTATGTGAACTTGTATATAATAAAGATTATGAATTACTTTTAGCAGTTATGTTGAGTGCCCAAACGACGGATAAAAGAGTTAATTTAGTTACAAAAGAGTTATTTAAAAAGTATGATTCTTTAGAAAAGTTAAATGAATTAAGTATAAAAGAAATAGAGAAGTATATAAAAACTATAGGTATGTACAAAACTAAAGCAAAGTATTTTAAAAGTATAGTAAATTCTTTAGTAGATATAGGGTATGTACCAAATGATAGAGAAATGCTTATGAGTTTAGATGGGGTAGGAAGAAAAACTGTTAATGTTGTTTTGTCTAATTTATATAATGAACCTTGTATAGCAGTAGATACTCACGTAGAAAGAGTTAGTAAAAGACTTGGTATTGCTAAAAAGAAAGATGATGTTTTAACAGTAGAAAAGAAGTTAGAGAGATTTTTTCCTAAAGATAAATGGAATAAACTTCATCATCAAATGGTTTTATTTGGTAGATATAAATGTAAGAGTATAAATCCAATATGTGAAAATTGTCCTTTTATAGATTTTTGTAAAGAAGATAAAAAAAGATTAAATTGTAAATAAAAATGTAAATTTAAAGACATATGTTTTACAAATATAGTTTAAAATTATTAAGCACCAATATAAATAAAGGTGCTTTTTTATGTATATATTAAAAAAGCACCTTAGATGAGTGAACATATCCTAATTTAAAGGGTTTTTCTGTTCGTAATTTAAAATATATGAAGTCTTTTTATAACGAATATAAAGATGATGATGAATTTGTGCAACTGGTTGCACAATTACCTTGGAAACACAACATTACATTAATGCAGAAAGTTAAAGATAAGAAAATACGCAAGTGATATATGTTTAAATGTCTTGAAGAAGGATGGTCAGTTAGTATTATAGTTATTTTTTACAAAAATTTAAGCAAGAATTAAGTAAGAATTAAGCAAGATATATTGAAATTAATACAAATAATAGCGCTTGTTGTTCTTGCTGTTCCTAATAAACCAACTAGTAAAAATCAAATGTATTATAAAGTTTAAACATAAATTAGAAAGAGTTGTAAAAAGTTAATGTAGCAAAATTTTACACATTTCTATAGTATCATTAATGCATTACTTGTTTTCTAATGTCTTTCTGTAACTAAAAATTAACAAAAGTATACACAGTTTATTAAAATTTGTGTATAAGTTTGTTAATAAAAAAAGAGTTGAGTAGAAAATTTTCACTCAACCTTTTATTTTATTGTAATAGTTCTTGTTTCTTTATATGGAAGTGTTAAATACATTACTGTATAAGTTATTTGGTAAACACCTTTTTTAGTATTATCTATTTTATCAACAGTTTTACAACTACTAGAACACTCATTTATAACATAAGTTATATCTTCCCGAGTTAACCTATCTGTTATATCTTTTCCTTTTTCATAGAATTTTATAGTATCTATACCAAAGTTAGGTATTTCTTCTCCAATTGAATATGTAGGATTTATGTCACTTCCTAATATTGTTTTAAGAGGTAATAACTCAATTTTGTTTACATTTTGATTAGTATTTCCATTTACTGAAATCTCAGCACCTAAACTTTGGTTATCTTTAAATTTACTATAAGCAGTTTTTACAACAACACTATCATATAAACCTAAATCTTCTATATCGTAATATGTATTAGTAGTCGTACCTAAATATATTAAGTTTTCTCCATTTCTTACATAAATATCATAACCAAGTGCTCCATCTATATCATTATCATATCCAATTCTTTGACTTAAGTATTCTTGCCAATTATCTTTAGTATATTTTTTGTAATAATTAGTAAGATAATCTATATCTCTTGCATCTGGTGTTTCAATTCCTAACCAAGAAACTCTTGTTACTGTGTTATTTTGTTTAGTTAGTGTTAATTCAGTAACATCATCTAAAGTTTGATATCTAGTAGAAACTTGTGTAGGTTCAGTACCAGAAACAAATAGGTGAGTTTCTCTAAAGTTACTTGGTGTATGTTCACTAGGTAGCATAGCTGGGAAAGTTTCAAGTTCAACTTCAACTTCTTTTATTCCACTAGGTCTAGTAAATGTTGAACCAGTTGTCAAAATATTTTTAGCAAGAATCGCTTGTATATCAGTTCTTTGAGGGTTAGCAGTTGCCATAGTTAATGTATGTCCTTCTATATATTCTGGATATGCATACCAAAATGCTATTGTATAATCTGGATTATATGTAGCAACCCACGAATCACGAACAGTTGAATAAGAAAGTCCGTGTTCACTTAGAAAATCATTTGGATAACTACTTGTACCAGTTTTAGAAGCAACTTGATTACCAGGAACTCTAGCACTATAAGGGGTAACATTAAATAATATATTTGTTATTAAATAAGCAGTTGTTTCTTTCATTACACGTTCTCTTGTATAAGAGTTTTCTATAACTTCTCCACTATCAATAAATTCTATTTTTGAAACTGTGTAACCTTCAGTATAATATCCACCATTAGCAAAAGCAGAGTAGGCAGAAGCAAGTTGTACTGGATTTGTTCCATCAAATGCGCCAATTGAAGTTGCTTCGTTTATTATGTTTCCCTCACATACCCCACCATCACACGGTGTAACACCTAAACTTGTTGCAAAGTTCCATTTTTGTTCATTAGTAGTAGATTGAAATGCTTGTAATGCACAGGTGTTTTTAGATTCAGACAAAGCATATTTAGCAGTTACGATACCTTCATATCTATTATCAAAGTTATTCATTTGTGAAGTTGAACCTGTATAATGAATTGTTTTATCATCAAATAGGGGAGTATAAGTAGACCAATTGTTAAATTCAAATGCTGGACCATAATCAAGTATAGGTTTTATAGTTGAACCTGGGTGTCTTGAAATTGAAGTAGCATAATTTAAGTTTCTTTCTCCACCAGACTTATTTC
>CANRKW010000015.1 GCA_947631345.1 uncultured Bacilli bacterium
GCGAAAGTATACTTACAATAATGCCCATATTTCACTCATTTGGACTTGATGTATGTATACACACACCTCTTTCTTTAGGACTAAAATGTATTTTAATACCTATATTTAATTATAAGAAATTTGGTTTATTAATAAGACAGTACAAGCCAAATTATATAGTAGGTGTACCTGTATTATTAGAAAATATTGTCACTTCTCGTGAATTAAAAACAAAAGATTTGTCTTTTATTAAAGGGGTAGTTACTGGAGGAGATACATTAAGTATAGAGTTAAAAGATAAATTTGATGAATTTTTAAAAACACATAATAGTAATGCAACCGCAAGAGTTGGTTATGGTTTAACTGAAGGTTGTGGGGCAAGTTGTTTACTTCCTAAAAATATTCAAAAAAAGGGAAGTGTCGGTGTACCTACACAAGATATGCTTTATAAAATAGTCGATCCAGTTTCACTTCTTCCGCTTCCATATAATAAGGTTGGAGAAATATGCATAAGCGGGCCTAATGTAATGTTAGGTTACATTAATAATAAAGAAGATAATGTTTTTTTTAAAGATAAAGAAGGTATTACTTGGCTTAGAACTGGAGACTTAGGGAAAATGGATGAAGATGGATTTGTCTATTTTGTAGAAAGACTTAAAAGAGTAATAGTAACAAATGGATACAATATATATCCTAAATATATAGAAGATGTACTAAACAAACATCCTTACATTTCTTCTTCTTTAGTAGTGGGATGCCCTCATCCATATAAAAACCAAATTGCAAAAGCATACATAGTATTAAAAGATAATATAAATGAAGATAAAGCATTAAAAAATATAAAAGAACATTGTGAATTATATTTATCTAAATATTCTATTCCATATGAATTTGAATTTAAAAAGAAACTTCCTATTAATGATATAGGTAAAATAGATTTTAAAAATTTATAAAAAAATCCACTTTAATGTGGGTTTTATTCTTCTTCTTCAAAAAAGTCACGCAATTTGACTTCTAATTTATCAGCAATAAGTTTCAATGTTTCAATTGATATTGTTGCTAAAACTTTAGTTGATTCTAAATTTTTTACATAACCATAAGATAAATTGCAAAGTCTAGCAAGTTCTTCTCCAGTATAACCACGTAATTTTCTGTATTTTTGTATATTTTTACCAATAACTGTATAAATATTACTTTCTTGTTTTACTGCCATCACGTTTCACCCAAGTTAATTTTCTCATAAATTCGGCCTTTGGTTGGTCACTAAATAAATGACTTTTTAGGTATATATAGTAGTTTTCCTCAATAGAAAAAATCCTTATTTTCCATGTACATTGTTAATAATTTCTTCTAATTTTTTTATTCTATTATGTAGGTCATTTATAAAAATCTCTCTATCTTTTGGATCTATATTACTTATAACTTCTTTTAAAGTATTTATATTATAAAATAAAGGGCTATAATTATTTTTTACATTTTGAGAATTTATATTTATATTATTATTTGTTAAACAATAATTTTCTATTAATTGTTGACTTGTTGCATTAGTTATTATTGTCTGTGCTGTAAGCATTAACCAGTTACCTAAAACATTTTGCTCTTGGGCTGATAAATCATCTATTAATAAATATCCAATTAATACAGATAAAGCTGTTGAAATTTTAGGATTTAAAGTAAATAGGATGTTCATATAATATACCCTTTCTCTTAATTTTATTCTTTTAAATTTATTAATTTACATTTTCTTTTTAAAGTGATATTATTTATTTGGAGGTTATAATATTATGGAATTAAAAGGAAGTAAAACAGAACAAAATTTAATGACTGCTTTTGCTGGAGAAAGCCAAGCTAGAAATAAATATACATATTATGCTAGTAAAGCAAAAAAAGAAGGATATGAACAAATAGCAGAAATATTTACTGAAACTGCAAATAATGAAAAAGAACACGCTAAAATATGGTTTAAAGAATTACATGATAAAGATGTTCCTAGTACATTAGAAAATCTAAAAGATTCAGCAAATGGAGAAAATTACGAATGGACAGATATGTACCATCAATTTGCTGTTGAAGCTCGTGAAGAAGGATTTATGGAAATAGCAGACCTATTTGAAGGGGTAGGTGCAATAGAAAAAGAGCATGAAAAAAGATTCTTAAAACTTTATGAAAATATGCAAAATGAAATGGTTTTTAAGAGTGAAGAAGAAACTATTTGGATATGTAGAAATTGTGGACATATATATAGAAGCAAAGAAGCATTAGAAGTTTGTCCAATATGTAAGCACGGAAAAGCTTATCAAGAAAGAGTAAAAACAAATTACTAATAAAAAAACTTGGAAAAGTTAATCTCCAAGTTTTTTATGTGCGTTGAACACATTTGTGAATATTTATTCCTTTTAAAAGGAACAATATAATTGTACTAAATAATTTTGAAATTGTAAAGCCCAAAATTAAAAATTTTACTTAAAAAAATAGCCCATACAATAAAAAAATGTAATCATAAATTATATTGGATTGGTGGGTGAATATATGTTAGATAAATTACTTAATGTAAATCCAGTTATTTTAAGTTTAATTGCAACAATTTTTACTTGGGGTGTTACTCTTTTAGGTGCTTCACTTGTATTCTTTTTTAAAAAAGTTAATAAAAACATAATGGATGGTATGTTAAGTTTTGCTGGTGGGGTTATGATAGCTGCCTCATTTTGGTCTTTACTAGAGCCTGGAATAAATCTTGCTTATGAACTTAAGATAAACGCTTGGCTTGTTGCATTTTTAGGATTTATGAGTGGTGGAATTATTCTTTATTTAGGAGATAAAATATGTAAATATATTTTGAAGAAACTAAAGAAAGATAATAAAGATAGTTTTAGAAGAAGTGTTTTATTAGTTACTAGTATTTCACTACATAATATTCCAGAAGGTCTTTCAGTAGGTGTAGCATTTGGAAGTCTATTTTATAATTTAAATGAAGGTGTGCTTTTATCGGCTATTATATTTGCAATAGGAATTGGACTACAAAATTTTCCAGAGGGAAGTGCTGTTAGTTTACCATTAAGAAGAGAAGGATATGGAAGGGCTAAATCATTTTTTTACGGGCAACTTAGTGGATTTGTCGAGCCTATTAGTGGTGTAATTGGTGCGCTTCTTGTTATGAAAGTTAAAATTATATTACCTTTTTTACTTTGTTTTGCAGCTGGGGCTATGATATATGTGGTAACACTTGAGTTAATTCCAGAAAGTCAAACTAACAAATCTAAAGATTTAATGGCTTTCTTTACACTTATTGGATTTAGCATAATGATGATACTTGACGTTGCTTTAGGTTAACTTTATTGCTATTTACACTTTTTAGATATATAATATACTTGTAAAATTTATTAAGAGGTGTAAAAATGAATACAAAAATATTTGAAGAATACGAATCTAATGTACGTTCATATTGTAGACATTTTCCTACTGTAATTACTAAAGCAATAGGAAGTTACTACTATGATGAAGAAGGAAATAAATACTTGGACTTTTTTAATGGTGCTGGCGCTTTAAATTATGGTCATAATAATCCATATATTAAAGAAAAAGTATTAGAATATTTAGAAAGTGATGGATTAATTCATGGACTTGATATGTATACTAAAGCAAAAAGAGAGTTTTTAGAAACACTTGAAAACAAAATACTAAAACCAAGAGATTTAGATTATAAAGTAATGTTTCCGGGTCCTACAGGTGCTAATGCAATTGAATCTGCTTTAAAATTAGCAAGAAAAGTAAAGAAAAGAGAAAACATATGGGCTTTAATGGGTGCTTTTCACGGTATGACACTAGGTGCTTTATCACTAACAACTGATAGTACCCCTAGAAAAGGTGCTGGAGTTCCACTTAATTATGTAACTCACATACCTGCTCCATATATGTTTAAAGAATTAGACGTAATTAATTATATGCAAACATTAATTGATGACTGTCACTCTGGTGTTGAAAAACCAGCTGCACTTGTTATTGAAACAGTTCAAGCAGAAGGAGGAATATACGTTTTTGATGAAGAATGGCTTAAACGTGTCCGTGATTTTTGTACTAAAAATGACATACTATTAATAGTAGATGATATTCAAGTAGGATGTGCAAGAACTGGAACTTTCTTCTCATTTGAAAGAGCAGGAATCAAACCTGATATATTCACATTAAGTAAAAGTATTGGAGGATATGGTTTTCCACTTGCCTTAACACTAATAAAACCAGAATATGACATATGGAAACCAGGAGAACACAACGGAACATTTAGAGGTAATCAAATTGCCTTTGTATCTGCTAAAGCTGGACTAGAATTTATGCTAAATAATAATATAGAAGCAGAAACAAAAAGAAAAGGAAAGATAGTAAAAGAATTTATAGAAAAAGAAATACTACCAATAAACACAAATCTTTCATACCGCGGTATTGGCTTAATTTGGGGAATTGACTTTGGCAATTTTCAAGATAGCACTATAATAGATCGTATACAAGATGAGTGTTTTAGAAACAAACTAATAATAGAAAGAGCAGGAAGAAAAGACCAAGTCCTTAAAATAATGCCAGCACTTACTATAAGTGATGAAGACTTAACTTTAGGATTAAATATAATTAAAGATGTTATTACAAAAGAATTAAAAGATATAAAATCATTAGAATTAAGGTGAAAAAATGGATATAAAGTATATTTCAAGAGTAGTTCATGGTTCTAGTTTTAAAAGAATGAAAAGTTGTATAGATGAAGTACATCAAAAATCAGGAAAAAACAAATTCTTAATATTTTTAGATATGTCTATGTGTGCTTTAAAATATGGTGCTGGTTATTATGATTATACAATTTTTGAATTTTATAATTTAAAAAGTAGTGAAAGAAAAACTTATATGACTAGGATGAAAAATAGAAAACTACTATCTATTATGAATGATCCAAAATATCTTAATGTATTTGATAACAAAAGTGAATTTGACGAACGTTTTAAAGATTATATTAAAAGAGAATTTCTTGATATATCTAAAATGAATAAAAAAAGCTTAGAAAAATTTGTAAGCAATAAAAAAGAAATAGTATGTAAGCCTAATGTAGGTGAGTGTGGTAAAGGAATAGAAATATTAAAAATATCTGACTTTAAAAACATAGATGACTTATATAATTATATTACTGATAAAAATAAGAATTTTGGTGTAATTGAAGAAAAAATAATACAACATAAAGTCTTAAATAAATTATATCCATACTCTGTAAATTGCTTTAGGATGGTTACTTTAGTACATAATGGAATACCTCATATTTTATATGCTGTTTTAAAAACAGGTAACCATAAAAAGTTTGTTGACAACCTAGAAAATGGAGGATATGCGTGTCATTTTGATTTAGAAAAAGGCGAGATTAGTGGCCCTGGTCATACTTCATCTAGAGATATATCACTTAAACACGAAATGACTAATATAGAATTTATAGGTTATAAAGTTCCTTATGTAAAAGAAGCAATGGAATTATGTAAACGTGCCTCTTTAGAAATACCACAAATTAAATATGTAGGTTGGGATGTATGTATTACAGAAAAAGGACCAGCTATAATTGAAGGAAATCCTTACACAGCATATGATTTTGGACAATTACCTGACTTTAAAGAACCTAAAGTGGGCTTACTAAAAAAAATACAAGATTTAGGAGTAAAATTATAAAGGTGTTATACATCTTTATTTTTTTCAAACAGATGTTTCGTTGACAAGTTAAAAGAATATAATTAAAATATAGATAGAAGTAAAACTTCTAATTATAGTAATGGAGGAATGATTATGGAAACTATATTTTACTCCATTTTGCTAGTTATAGTTGGATTATTTTTGGGAGCAGGAGTTGTAATAATATATAATAAAATTAAAATCGCTAATGCTCAAAATGAAGCTGATAAATTAATAGATAATGCAAAAAAAGAATCTGAAAAAATTAAAAGGGATGGAATTTTAGAATTAAAAGAAGAAAGTTATAGAATAAAAACAGAAACTGAAAATGAAATAAAAGAAAAGAAAAAAGAAATAACTGAATTAAAAGAACTTGTAGAAAAAAGAGAAACAAGTTTAAATAAAAGAGATGAACTTTTAGCACAAAGAGAGAAAAATTTAGATTTAAGAGATAAAGATTTATTAGCGAGTCAAAAGGAAATTCAAGAAAAAGACGCAAAAATGGAGTCTATATTGAAAGAACAAATTGCATTGCTAGAGAAAATATCTGGTTTTACTAAAGAAAAAGCAAGAGAACTAGTAATGAAAAAAGTAGAAGACGAAATGTCTAAAGAAATAGCAATTTATTTAAGAGAAAGAGAAAATGATGCTAAACTAGAGGCAGATAAGAAAGCAAAAGAATACATAGTAAATAGTATGCAAAGATATGCTACTGATGTTACTAATGAACAAACTGTTTCTACTGTTAGTTTACCTAATGATGAAATGAAAGGTAGAATTATAGGTAGAGAAGGAAGAAATATAAGGACATTAGAAGCAATTACAGGGGTAGATTTAATTATAGATGACACTCCTGAAGTAATAGTGTTATCAAGTTTTGATCCTCTTAGAAGAGAAATAGCAAAAGTAACACTTGAATTATTAATAAAAGATGGAAGAATACATCCTGCTAGAATAGAAGAAATATATGATAAAGTATGCGAAGACTTTAAAAAGACTATAATAGAAAAAGGAGAAGAAGCCTTATTTGCTTTAAGTATAACTAGAGTAAATCCATCTTTAGTAGAATTAATAGGAAAATTGCATTTTAGAACAAGTTATGGACAAAATGCTTTAAAACACTCAATTGAAGTAGGTGAGCTTGCTGGACTTCTTGCTAGTGAACTGGGCGAAAATGTTGCTTTAGCCAAAAGAGCAGGATTACTTCATGACATAGGAAAAGCAATTGATTTTGAAGTTGAAGGTTCACATGTAGAATTAGGTAGTGAATTTGCGAAAAAATATGGTGAAGGAGAAGTTGTAATCAATGCAATTGAAAGTCACCATGGAGACACAGCACCTACAAACATAATAAGCGAACTTGTTGCAATTGCTGATACATTATCTGCTGCAAGACCTGGGGCTAGAAATGACTCACTTGAAAATTACATAAAAAGACTAACACAATTAGAAGAAATAGGTAATAGTATACCAGGAGTAGAAAAAACCTATGCAATGCAAGCAGGTAGAGAATTAAGAGTTATAGTAAAACCTTCAGAAGTTGATGATTTAGAATCATATAAAATAGCAAGAACAATAAAAGATAAAGTAGAAGAAGAAATGCAATATCCTGGTACAATTAAAGTTGTTGTAATAAGAGAAACAAGAGCAGAAGAAATAGCAAAATAAAAGAAACTATCTATATAAAGATAATTTCTTTTTTTCGTTTTATCAAAAAATAACTTTTAAAGTATTTAGATATATGTTACTATATATTTAAGTGAAGTGATATATGAAAGATTATGAATTAAAGGTTAAAGAAAATGATGAAAGAAACGAAAAGTTTTTAAGTATATTTGAAAGTTGGTTAAATAGTCAAAAGTTAAGTGAAGAAACTATTAATAAACATATGCTTAATGTCATTTTATATATTAATAACTTTTTAAATTATTATGATGTAATTAAAATGGAAGAAGGAATAAGAGAAGTATATTCATTTTTAAATGATTGGTTTATTAGAAAATGCCTGTGGGCTTCCGATTCATCAATTAAAGAAATGGCAACAAGTATAAAAAAGTTCTATAAATGTATGAGTGAAAATGGTTATGTAAAACCTGAAGATTATAAAGTCTTATGTCGTATAATAAAAGAAAATATGGATGAATTTTTAGATTCATTAGACGAATTTGAAAATTATGATTATGAAAAAGAAGAATGGGAAGAATTTATTTAAGAAGTAGGAGAACAATTTATGGTAAAAGAAAAAAATAAAATAAGTGAAGCAGAAGTTGCAAGAATGATGTTAGAAGGGTTAACTAATTTAAGAACAATGTTACTTAAGAGAAATCCTCATATAAAAAAATATTATAAATATCGTAATATTCATAGTGAAGTATTAAATAGTATGATAGAGTACATTGATAATGGTAAATTTGATTTAACCGAAGAACTAAATAAAAATGAAGAACAACTACTTAAAGAAACAGACAATGATTATGATTTATTAACTATTGATTTTGATTTAAGAAATGATTTAGATTTTCATTTATTTATTGATTTTTGTGTATATAAAAATCATCCAGGTATAAAATCTGTTACAGAACACTATATTGATAAAAACAAATTTAGAAATGAAGAAAAAATTAAAATGTTAAATGCAATGAATAATTCTATAATATCTTTCTTTAAAATATTAAAATGTAATTATGAAGGATTTGTAGAAGTTGAAGACGTGGTAACAGGTAAAATATATAAAATAATAGATATAGCATTAAGTAGTTCTTTTTCTAATAGTCGTATTATGTATTTTTATTCTAGATTATTTACTATAGATGATATTAGTTTTTTATCAAGTTTTATGTCTTTACCTACTAATAATAAGAAAATCAATAACTATGTTAAAAAATGTAAATGTAGAAATAAAAGTAAATTAGTTCAAACATTAGAAGTATATAACTTAAATAAAGAATATGGTTTTCCAACTATGACAAATATAATCAAATAGAAGAAGAATATTTAATAAAGAAAATAAAAGGTTAAAAGTAAAAAAATTAAGGAGAGAAGTATGAAAGTCAAATTAGATAATATAATTGAAGCATTAGAATTTGTGAATGATGGTATGGACACCAGTGCTTATCTAAATCCAAAAACTTGTGAAATTGTTTATATAGATGAGTTTTTAAATGATTTTTCTTTAGAAGAAAAAGAAGAAATATATGATGAATATATATGGTTACCTACAAAATTTGATATTGATGAATATAATATGATGGAAGAATTTACTGAAACAATAGAAGATGGAAGATTATATAATCAACTATATATTGCATTAAATGGAAAAGGAGCATTTAGAAGATTTAAAGATACTTGTATTAATTTTGATATTATTGATAAGTGGTATAAATTTAGAGATGAAAAATATAAAGAACTTGCAATAGAATGGTGTAAAAAAATAATATTAAATTTGAATAGTAGTGTTTAAAGGAGAAGAATATTGAATAAAAAAGATTTATATGAATTATTGGAAAAATTATGTGAAAAAAGTTCAAAAGAACAAATTAAAGAATTTTTGTTTAGTATAATTGAAAAAATATCTGATAGTCAAAATAATGAAATAATAGAACTTATTAATGAGTTTTTTAAAGATGAGTTACAGATTGTTAATTTGGACGATTTGGATAGTACAATAGAAAAAATTGAAAAGCAATTTGATTTAATTAATACTGGTGAATTGCAATTTCACTCTGAAACTTACGAAACTGGCGATTATGACTACTTTGATGATGACTATGAAACTAGTTATTATGATTCTGAAAATATTAGTAGTATTATATTAAATGCTTATAATTTAGCTTTTATATTACTTACAAAAAAAGATTATATAAATGCAAGAAAGCTTCTTGATTTAATTGTTTTTACTAATTATTATGTTTTAGAAGATGATAGTAATGATATTTTGGATTATGAAATAAGTGATATTGTATCTTTTAATTTAGTAAATATATATATAAATAAAATATGTTTAACTTTATTATTTATTACTATATTAATTAGTGATAAAAGACTTGAAGAAATATATAATTATTATAAATTATTTGTTTTTAGAGATATTAAACTAGAAGATTCTTTTAGTTTAGGATTAGAAAAAATTAAAGATTTGGATATATTTTTAAAAGAATGGATACAATTTTTATCTCAAAAAAACGATGATATTTCTTTTAAATTACTAATCAATTCTTTAGAATATACTAATTATGATAACTATAAAAAAGTGTTAAAAATGAACAAGGTAACACATCCTAAATTATGTACATTTATATTGAAAAAGATATTTGAATTAAAAAAATATAAAGAAGTTATTGAAATAGGTAAAAGTATAATTAATGATGTGAGTGATAGTATAAATAGAGATATTGCATTACTTATAGCTGAATCTTATAAAAAATTTGATCCTAATTTCGATATTAGTCAGTATTTATATATAGCACTTGAATCAAGCCATAATGTATCTGATTTAATAAGGATTATAAATAATGATTATTTAGTAAAATATAAAGAAGAAATCGATATTATAAAAGAAGATCCATACAAAAATTTAGATAGCAATGCTATAATATTGTTTAGTTATTTTTTAGGAGAATTTGATGTTTTTTTAGGTTTTATTAAAAAAGATAATCAAGAATATCTAGGTTGGACATACTCACATATGAACACCTATGTTGAATTAGCATTATTCTTACTGTGTGATTATAGTGAAACAGAAATAAAAAAGAAATTAGCTAATTCAATATGCTTTGATATAGGAATAGATGATAATTATAATCTTTATAATGCCGATGAAAGAGGAGTTGAGCATTTTAAAATTCTTAATGTTTGGAAAAAACACTTTACTATTTCTGATAAAATAAAGCAGGATTATATTAGTTGGCTAGAAGAAATAATCTTTAAACGAGTAGATGCAATTGTGTCTAATCAACATCGTGGTTCTTATAATAAAGCAGCATTTTTAGTTTGTATTTTAGATGAATGTTTAGAAAATTTAAGTATGAAAAATAAAGGTGATGTTATTGCTTTTTATGAAAAGAAATATTTAAGATATATAGCATTTAAAAAAGAAATTAATAAATATAAATAGTAATATAGAATTGGAAAACTTTGTACCAGTTCTTTTTTCATTAATTCAAGATAATGATTTATAATCAAAAAAATATCAAAATAATATACTTTCTTTAAAGACATCTTTTTAAATACTCTTTAAGATGATATAATTAGTATGAAGATAGGTGATACTATGTTTAATCAAATTATAAATAATTTTCTTTTTTCTAGGTTAATTTTTAGTGTGATTATTGCTTTCATTGGATTTGCAGTAATAAGTAACTTAAAGAAAAAAGATAAAATTGAAATAAAAGAATACTTAAATATTAAGAAAATAGATGTTACTTTATTATTAAAATATTTATTTTTATCATTTATTGTTAGAATAATATTGGAACAATTAGTTATGTTTTTGAACACACCACCTACTGATATACAAGTTCCTTCAAATATTTTTGAAATAATACTTGAGTTTATAGCAACTTGTATTTTTGCGCCAATATTTGAAGAGATAATGTTTAGGTTTGGATTATATAAAAAACTAAATAAGAAACTAAATATTTATATTTCTATTTTAGTAACATCTTTAGTCTTTGCTTTAATACATTACTATAATATTGATGGTGTGATAATTTTGTTAGGAATAAGTTTAATATGGAATTATTTATTTTATAAAACAAACAATTTAGTTTATCCTATTCTATTACACTTTTTTCATAATTTGTATGCATTAAGTGGTAATTTGCTTAATTTTAGTAATTATTGGTATATATTATTAATGATAAGTATTATAGGATATGTTATTACATTAATAAAAAAGCAAAAAAATTAATTTCTGTTTTTCTTAAAAACTTAAGAATTTAAAAATCCATTTAATAATTTTGATCAGTCCATTACATGTACAAACCATTATTGATGAACCACCATAAATATTAAAAAGATCATTATCACTTAATATCTGCATTAATTATCACCTCCTACTATTTATATACTGCAAAAAACACATAAACTCTTTTTAAAACTATGAAAATAATTGAAAATATTATATAATATAGTAACTTTATTACTTTTAAAGGGGTGTAGTATGCAAATAAATGATATAATTGAAACCATAAATAAAAAAACTCTTGAAGCAAAAAAACTAATTAACGAAATAAATGACTTAAAGAAATTGCTTAGTAGTTATGATAATCAATCTAAAGCGAATTTCACTGATGAAGAAAAAATAAATATTTTTATGAATTATTTTAAAGGTAGAGACAGTGTATATCCTTATCTTTCTATTGATAAAAAAGATCAAAGTAAAAAATATTATATACCTAAATGTGCTAATGAATGGAAGCAAAATATCTGTTATAAAGCTATGGGTAAAAAATGTAAGGATTGTCCATACTGGGCTGATAAACCAATAGACAAAGAAGTAATAAGAAACCATTTATTTAATAATAATACAATTGGTATTTATCCTTTGTTAGAGGATGAAACATGTTATTTTTTGGCTTTTGATTTTGACGATAAAAAGAATGAGAATTATATAAAAGAAGATGTTCTTGCTTTTACAAAAGTATGTGATGAATATAATGTACCGGTTTCTATTGAAAGAAGTAGATCTGGGCATGGAATACATTTGTGGATTTTCTTTGAAAGTAATATAAAAGCACTTACAGCTAGAAAAATGGGAAGCTTACTTTTATCAAAAACTATGGAGATAAGTGATAATTTAAAAATTGATTCTTTTGATAGAATGTTTCCAAATCAAGATACTATGCCTAAAGGTGGTTATGGTAATTTAATTGCTCTTCCATTTCAAAAAGAACCAATGGAACATAATAATACAGTTTTTTTAGATAGAAATTTTATTGCTTATAGTAATCAATATGAGTATTTAAGTAAAGTTAGAAAGATGAGTTATGATGAAGTTTTAAATGTAATAAAAGTATTATCTCAAAATACAATAGATGTAAGTAGTGAATTAGTTGAGTTAAAAAAAGAAATTAATAAAAAAGAAAAAAATACTTTTAATTTTCCAAAAAGTATAAATGTAATATTAAGTAATATGATATATATAGATAAGAGTGGTCTAAGTTCTGCTGTTAAGAATTGTTTTAGAAGACTTGCTACATTTGCTAATCCTGAATTTTTTAAAAAACAACGAATGAGAATGTCTATCTATAATACTCCTATGGTAATTGATTGCAGTAAGGAAGATGATAAATACTTAATGATTCCAAGAGGTAAGTTTGAGTATTTATGTGATATATGTAACCAAAATAATGTAAAAATGAATGTTATAGATAAAAGAAATAATGGTAAAAAAATAAAAATTAAATTTAATGGTGAATTAAGAGAAGATCAAAAAGAAGCCTTAAATGAAATGTTAAAATATGAAAATGGCATACTTGAAGCACCAACTGGTTTTGGTAAAACCGTCATATGTTGTAAGTTAATAGAAAAAATGTGTATTAATACACTTATTATTACTTTTAATTTGCATCTTTTAAGACAATGGAAAGTTAGATTAAAGGAATTTTTAGATGTAGATGAAGTTGGACAAATTGGAGACGGGAAAAACACTTTAACCAATATAGTTGATGTTGCAAGTATTAAAACAATATATAATGATGGTAAATTTAATGATGTAGTTAAAAATTATGGCTTGATAATTATAGATGAATGTCATCATTTATCAGCATACACGTATGAAGCCGCTTTAAATATGGTAAATGCAAAGTATGTATATGGTGTATCAGCAACTCCAGAAAAAGAAAATGGTCTTACACCAATTATAAAAATGCAATGTGGGGATATTAGATATAAAGTAGATATGAAAGAATACAACAAAAAATTAAATTTATCTATGAAAGTATATAGTAAAAATGTACATTTAAATTTTGTAAATAAAAATATAAAAGATTATACAATTAACGAAATATATGATTTAATATCAAAAGATGTTATAAGAAATGGTATAATCATTAAAGACATAGAAAATGAATTTAAAAAGGGCAAAAATGTATTAGTTTTAACAGATAGAATCGACCATTTAGAGTATTTAAGTGAAATGTTATCTAAAATAACTAAAAATATAATTGTATATCGTGGAAAATTAGATAGAAAAACTCTAAAAAAATATGAAGAATTAGATACTGATATAAAAGAAAGTAATGAAAATAAAATAATAATTGCAACAAGTTCTTGTGTTGGTGAGGGATTTGATGATTCAAGTTTAGATGTTTTGTTTTTGACTATGCCAATATCTGGAATACAAAGAATAGTGCAATATACTGGAAGACTTCATAGAATAAATGGAAGTAAAAAAGAAACAATTGTCTATGATTATATAGATGACAATTTTTCAATGTTAAGACGTATGTTTTTAAAAAGAATAAAAGCATATAAAAAAGTAGGGTATGAAATTATAGAAAAATAGAAATAGGAGGAGAAAATATGATTTATATAACTGGTGATACACATAGAGATTTTAATAGGCTTTACAAAAATAAATTTAATAATGGTGATATGGTTATTATATTAGGAGATGCAGGTATTAACTACTATTTAAATGAAGAAGATAAAAAAATTAAAGAATACTTAAATAAGTTAAATATTAAATTATTTTGTATTCAAGGAAATCATGAAGAAAGACCTGAAAATATAAGTACATATAAAGAAATAGATATGTTTGGTGGAAAAGTATTTATAGAAAAAGAATTTCCAAATTTGATTTTTGCTAAAAATGGGGAAACATATAGTATTGATGGCAAAAAAGTTTTGGTTATTGGAGGGGCTTATTCAGTAGATAAAAATTATAGAATAATTTATGGTTATCAGTGGTTTAAAGATGAACAGTTAAGTAAAATTGAAAAAGATGCAATTTTAAATAAATATAAAGGAAAAGAAGTAGATATAATTTTATCTCATACCTGTCCTAGAAAATATGAACCTACTGAAGTATTTATGAGTGGAATAGATCAATCTAAAGTTGATAAAAGTATGGAAGACTTTTTAGACAAAATAGAAGAAAATGTTAAATATAGTAAATGGTATTGTGGACATTATCATACAGAGAAGAAAATTGATAAATTAGAATTTATGTTTGGAAGAATTAAAGTATTTAATAAAGATGAATATTTTCCTAAATATGATGAAAATGGTTATGAAATTATAAGAGATTATTGTAAACAAAATGATGTTTTTACTAAAGATAATGTTTGTTGTCCTGCTTGTAAATCTAAAAATATAATTATAGAAAAAGGTGATGGATATAAAATTTATGGGGCAGACTATATTGCTTTAATTTGTAATGAGTGTAAGAAAGTATATGGATTTAGTGATGTTAGGTATAAACCTAATTGTCCTAAAGAATTGTAGTAGGTGGTAAATAGGTAAATTGCATTTAATCCAAATTATTAGAATATTACAAACTAAATTGTAATTGTGTCATTATAAAAACAATTTCATAAATTATTATAGGTGATTATATGAATGATAGAGCGCTTACTGGTGTTGTAATTGATGCTGGACATGGTGGAGTTGATAGTGGTGCTAGTGGTAATGGTATAATTGAAAAAGATTTAAATTTGTTAATTAGTAAGTATATGTATGATAGATTAAGAGAATTAGGAATACCTGTAAAAATGACTAGAACTACAGATGAAAGTATTGATAGTACTGAAAGAAGTAAGAGAATTTTAGATGCTTATGGTACAGGTAAAAATGTTATAGTAATAAGTAATCACATAAATGCAGGAGGTCGGGACGCGTAATATGTGATTAAATTATGGCAATGGTGTATGACTTTGATAAGCTCCTATTTTACTGGAATAAATGATATAATATTATTTGAAAGAAAGTGATACTATATGTTAGAAGTTAACGGAATTGAAGCAGATAATATACAATATTATATATTTCATCTCTTTATGGATGCTAGAGAGTTGTTAAATTGTGTTGAACAATTTATCTTTTTAACTAAAGATGAGAATTGGAATCAAGTAGAAAAAATTTATGAAAATTATAATAATTTATTCAGCGCAACTATATCAGGAATTAGATATGAAATAATAGTAGGAACAACAAAATTAGCTGATACTAATGGAAATGCTATTTCAGTTCCCAATTTTTTTAATTATTGTTGGAAGTTAGGTAATGATAATTTTAAAGAAAAAATAAGGAAATTTAAAACTGAATTAAAGAAGTATAACAAACTATTAAAAGATATCCAAACTATTAGAAATAAAATATATGCTCACACTGATTTAAAATTTAATACTACTGAAGTAGATAAATTTGGAGAGTGCATGTTAGAACAAACTCAATTGGAAGAGTTAAAAGACTATTTAAAGTTAGTAATAAAAATATGTTTAGAAATGAATAAATTGCATAAAAATGGTGAAATGCGTATAGATCTTATATCAATTTATTAAGTTTAGGAGCTGTTAGTAATGAAAATTAAATGTAAAAAGTGTAATGATATAATAGAAAATAAAGAGAATGACAAAGAAATTTGGTGTTCTTGTAAAAATTT
>CANRKW010000016.1 GCA_947631345.1 uncultured Bacilli bacterium
ATTACTTCATGTGTCCTTATAGCATAGTCATAGTCATCTGCTGAGGGTCTATTGTATTTAGATATTATAAATAGTGGTAGCACTAAAAGTATGCATAAAACAATTAGCATAATTTCTACTTTTTTATTTTCTTTCATAAGTTATTCCTCCCATTACATAATATCAAAAAAAATTATCAAATTCAATCAATTATACTATATATATTATACCCTTTTTCTTTTTTTAAATAAGTTTATTTTTTATTTAACTTATGTTATTATAAATATGTGGTGGTGATTTATATATGAAAAAGAAAAAAGTGGCTTTAGTATTTGGTATAACTTCTAATTATACATTTGCACTTGCCAATACTTTAATAGGTTTACTTGAAACTAATAAAAAATTTTGGGATGATATAATAGTATACTATGATGAGATGAATGAAAATGATATAGTGGCATTAAACAAAATTACTCCTATAAATTTTGTTAAATTTGGAAATTTGTTAGATTCTGCTAATATTTCTAAAAGTTTATTACAAAAATATTCTATTGCAACTATGTATAGATATAAATGTTTCGATTTACTTAAAGAATATGAGTGTGTTATATGGAATGATGTTGACATATTAATAACTGGGGACATTAGTGGTTTAGTAGAATATGGTAAAAAGTCTGGGTTTGCTGCTACTTTATCAAATGCTAACTTTTGTGTTGAAGCCAATTTTAATTCATTAATTGATGGCTATGATATGCTTAGAACTACTTATAATGCTGGTATGCTAGTATTAAGAGATAATTTAAAAGATTATGATAAAATGTGTAGTTGGTGTATTGATAAAACAATAGAATATGCTAATATTTTAAGATGGCCTGATCAAGGAATACTAAATTTATTAATTCAAGAATTTAAAATAGAAGCAGAAAATATAGATATTTTAAAGTATTGTTGTCATCCTAATTTAGTAGATGAAAATAAA
Organism: uncultured Bacilli bacterium; assembly: GCA_947631345.1. The sequence continues at coordinate 959 of CANRKW010000016.1, forward strand.
GACGTTAAAATAGTACATGCATATGGAGATAAAAAATTTTGGAATGACCTCGGTTATAAAGAGAAATTTCCTGAGTGGTCAGAATATAATGATAGATGGTTAAATTTAGTAAATAGCAATATAGATGAAAGTTTACCTTTAGTTTCTTGTATAATGAGTGTTTATAAAAGAACACAATATTTAGAGGAATCTATTAGTAGTATTTTAAATCAAACATATACAAATCTTGAAATTGTATTTGTAATAGAAAAATCTGATAATCAAGAGGAAATAGAAAAAATACTAAAAGACTTTAAAGATCCTAGAATTAAAATTATTAAAAATAAAGAAAGACTTGGTTTTGCAGAAAGTCTTAATGTTGCTATTAAAAATTCAAAAGGAAAATATTTAGCAAGAATGGATGATGATGATATATCTCTTCCTACCAGGTTTGCTGTTCAAGTTCCATTTATGGAAAGTCATACAGATATTGGTATTTGTGGAACTGGGGCTAGATTTTTTGGAGAAAGTACTGATATTATTCCAACTGAAACTGACCCAGAAAAACTAAAAGTTATAACTTTAATGAGAACTCCTTTTGTACATCCTAGTGTAATGATGAGAAAAGACTTAATAGTTAAATACAATTTATATTATGACTCTAATTACTTTACTGAAGACTATGAATTATGGAGTAGGGCTATTAAATATTTTCCTATTGCAAATATTAATCAAATTTTACTTTTATATCGTGCAGGAAATGAAGACGCTTTAACAAATTCTATTAATGATGAAAAAATACATAATAGTCATTTAAAAATTATGTCTAATCAATTTAAAGAATATTTGGGTTGTGAAATGAGTTATGATGAACTTCAATTATTACAAGGTAGAAAATGGATTTCAGAAAACTTTAATAATTTTAAAGCATTAGATGAAAAATTAGATAAAACAATAGAAAAAGTTATAAACTTAAATAAAGAAAAACACTTTTATAATCAAAGTACTTTAGTAGAAGTTATATATCAAGAAAGAAAAGGTATTGTAAAAAAAGGTTCTTTATTTAAAAGAATTATTATGAAAATAGTTTTACCTTTTTACTCATTTGGTATGAGGAAAGTAGATAAAAGAATTGCTTTTAATGAGAAAAACTTAATGAAAGATTTAAATATGAGATTTAAAGAATTAGATAATAGAATTAAAAAATTAGAGCAAAAGAAAAACGAATAGAAATTAATCTATTCATTTTTTAATGTTTATCATTTATGTTATTTCCTGTTATTTCATTTTTAGTTAAATAGTTATAGAATATTTTCATCATCATATGATCAAATGTCATATGTAAGTCTTCCGATATTTGCATGTCCATTTCATCTACGTGCATTTTGTAGTCTGCCATTTCTTTTAACTTTCCACCATTATAGCCAGTTATGCCTAGTACTTTTACTCCACAATTTTTTGCATATTCTGCTGCTTTTAATACGTTTTTCGAGTTACCACTTCCAGATATACCGATAAATAAATCATTTGGAGTTATTTTATTTACTAATTGAAATTTAAATATTTCATCATAGCCTATATCATTTGCAATAGCCATTATAGTAGATACATTATCATTTAAACAATAAAAATTAAATTTTTTATCTACATATTCACTAATTCCTTTATTAAAGTCATTTTGCATATGGCTTGCAGTTGAAGCAGAACCACCATTACCACATACATAAATTGTTCCACCATTTAAATATGTTTCATATATAGCATTCATTGATTCATTTAATTCATCTAAATTGAATCTTTTAATACATTCCATTTCCCTTTCATAATATTCTTTAATTGCTTTTTTAAAATCCATAAATTCTCCTTTTATTTTTTTAATATTAATTTTACTGCATCAAATAAGTCATCACACACCATTTCAGGTTTTACATCATATTTATTGTCCATACCTTTTTCACCAGTTTTTACTAAAATACTATGCATATTTAAGTTTTCTGCTAATTTTATATCTGTAGTAGTGTCTCCTATCATATATGAAGAAGTTAAATCTATATTATAATCTTTTACTGCTTTTTCTATTAAACCAGTATTAGGTTTTCTACAATTACATTTTATTTTTAATTCTTTTACTTCACCAGCAAAACCACTGTCTGGATGATGTGGGCAGTAGTATAAGTCATCTATATATGCACCTTTTTCACCTAAAAGAGTATATAACCTTTTATGTATTTCATCTAACCCACTTACAGTTACTTCTCCTCTTGCAATTACTGGTTGATTAGTTATTACTATACAAAGGTATTCACTATTATTAATTAATTTTATAGCTTCTGCTGTATTTTTTATAAGTTTTAAGTCTTCTTTTTTTCTTAAAAATCCTACATATTCATTTATAGTACCATCTCTATCTATAAATATACATTTTTGTTTATTAGATAAGTTTCTTTTTTCACATAATCCATTATTATAATCATTATTTACGCTTTCATATCTTTCAGGAGTACCCATATCTTTTACATATTCAGTTGATTTATATGAATAAACTTTTTCTTTTTCTAACATTTTTTCTATTATATCATGTTCTAAAGATAATTTAACTGGTTCATTTATATAATTAAATATTTTAGGACTAAAAATATAAATTCCTGAATTAACTAAATTATTATAGTCATAATTTCTTATATTAGTTTTTTTATCAAACTTTAATACTAAATTATTTATATCTGTTACTATTAAATCACTATCAAAAGGATGACTATTTGGGTGTGATAAAATTGTTACATCATTTTTATTTTCTTTATGTACATTTATCATTTTATTAAAATCTACACTTAAAAATACATCTCCAAATATTAATATAAAATCATCTTTTATTTCGTCCTTTAAATAATATAAAGACCCTGCTGTTCCTAGTGGTTTATTTTCATCTTCTTTAATATATTTAATTTTTATATTAAAGTTTTCTCCATCCTTAAAGTATTCTTTTATTTTATCTCCAAGGTGTCCAATTATCAAAATTATTTCATCAATATTTGATTTTTTTAATGAATTTATTTGGTGTTCTAATATAGGTTTTCCACCAACTTTTAGCATTGGCTTTGGAATTTCATCTTGTGTTATTGAAGAAATTCTTGTGCCTTTTCCACCTGCCATTATTACTGCTTTCATATTTCACCTATTTTATATTTCTTACTGTTAATCTTACGGCTTCATTTGAAGTATGAGTACTAGTCCAACCAGTGTTGTGTATTTTTGTTAAATCAAATTCAAATTTTGGTACGTCACCTTTCCAGCCAACAGACCCACCTGTAAAATTATACTTAACATTTTTATAACCTAATTCTTCACATACTATATCTGCTATTTCTTTTACTGAAGTTGATGAATTAACACCTATATTATATACTTCAACACCTTTTTTAATGTCTTTAGTCATAAGCATTATTACATCTATTAAATCAAGTACATAAATATATGGTTTATTTTGAGTACCATCTCCTAATATTTCTAATTCACTTGGGTTACTTTCTAATTTTCTTTTAAAGTCATATATAACGCCATGAGTTAAACTAGGTCCAATAACATTAGGAAACCTAAATATCATTGTATGTAAATCATTCATATAAGTATATGCTGATATAAAACTTTCACTTGCAAATTTGGCTGCTCCATAATATGATATTGGTTTTAATCCACCTAAATCTTCTGTTAATTTTACTCCTAGACGCTCGCCATAAATAGCAGAAGTTGATGAAAAGAATAGATTTTTTATATTATTTCTTCTCATTAATTCTAATACACTATAAGTAGTCATAAAAGTATCATTATAGTCAACACTTGGATTTTTTCCACCTTTTTGTATGTCTGAATTTGCTGCTAGATGATATACTATATCAAATTCTTCATCTTTAAAAGTATTACAAAATTCTTCTGTATTATTTATATCTATTTCATAAAATTTATAATTAGTATTATTTTCAAATTTTTCTACATTTTCTCTTTTTCCTAATGTAAAATTATCTACACATATTACAGTGTTACCTTCTTTTAATAATCTTTCTATTAAGTGTGAAGCAATAAAACCTGCTCCTCCAGTTACTAAACATTTCATATTTTTCTTCCTTTCTAACTTACAAATATTACAGTTGTTCCTTGATGATCAAACTTAAATTCCATTTCTTTTAAATCTTTCATCGCTTCTCTAAATTTTGGTTGATTTTCTTCTTTTACATAGAATAAGAAGAAACCACTTCCTCCAGCACCTAGTATTTTTCCTCCCATTGCCCCGTTTTCTATTGCTTTGTTATATATTTTGTCAAATTCATTATTTGATATACCATTTGCTAGAGTTTTTTTGATTTTCCAGTTTTCATCTAGTATTCTTCCCACTGCGTCAATATTATTATGCTCTAATTCGTATTTTAGTTCATGAGTAAGTTCTACTATTCTTTTTTGTCCTTCTTCTTTTTCTTTTGCATTTACCATGTTTTTTGATTGTTCTTTTAAAATTTCAGAAGCGCTGTGTTCACCTCCTACATAAAGCATTATTAGATTTTTTTCTAAACTATTATATGCTTCTTTACTAAGTAATATAGGTTCTACAAATACACTGCCATCTTTGTTAAATTCATAATAATTAAGTCCACCAAAAGCGGCTGCATATTGGTCTTGCTTACCTATTGGATTACCTAATTTGTTTATTTCCATATCACAAGCCATTTCTGCTACTTCTTGTTTAGATATATATTCACGCTTATGACATTTTAAATTTTTTATAAGGCCTACTGTGAAAGCACTTGATGAGCCAAGTCCTGTTCCACTAGGTATATCTGCAATAGATGTTATTTCTAAGCCTTCTAATCCTTCTTCTTTTAAACATTCTCTAAATATACTATGTTCAATTTTATTAATGTCATTTACTATTTCTGTTTTAGAGTATTTTAGTACGGTTTGGTGTTTGTCAAAAGATGGATGACTAGTAATATACATATACTTTTTTATAGTTGTACTTATTACACAACCACCATTTTTTTCATAAAACGCTGGTAAATCACTTCCACCACCACATAAACTTACTCTAAATGGAGTTTTAGTTATTATCATAATTTTTCCTTTCTTATTTATTTCTAATTTAATTTTACTAAATTTCTTTATAAAAGTCTATATTGTTTTGTATAGTGACAATTTGGGTAATTACTTTCTTCTTTTTGCAACTTAACTCAACCTCTATTAATCCTTTGTTTTCTCTTAATTCCTCTTTTAAAAAGAGTAATTTATATTTTGTAGTTTTTATAAATTATTGTACAGAAAAAGAGTAAGATTTTCTCTTACTCAACTTCACACTAGAAATTCTAGAGCCTTACTATAACTTTATTAATACTTCTCCTATAGTTTTATAATATAATTTAGGATTTATTTTTAATAGTAATTTCTTTATTTTTTCTTTTAGACTTTTATTTTTTAAATAATTATAATAACCTTTATCTTTTATAACTTTTAGATATTTTTTATAATCATCTTTTTTTAAATTAACTATATTATATATTAATGAATTTGTAACAAAAGACATAAATGTTATATCACTGTTAATAAGATTCTTTTTTAAAAATTCGGCTTGTTCTAACATATCATTTATTCTTTTTATTTTATTTTCATAATTACTATTCATTAAACTACCATTTCTATAAACATAATTATAACCTATATAAGAAATTGACTTTACTTTTTTAGATTTACTAATTATTAATGGAGTTAGACCAAAGTCTTCTGCTACATGATATTCCATATATTTAAAATTATACTTTTTCCAAAAACTAGTTTTATATAGATAACACCAAGCATTTTCAATATAATAATATTTTGAAATATAATTAAAAGCAACATCTCCTGTTGTTACATCAAATGGTTTTTCTTCATGTTTTATTACTTTTTTATCTATTATATCTTGTACTTGAAATCTTATTATATCAGCATTACATTTATTTATTTCTTCATTTAATACTTTTAATAAATCTAATTCTAAAAAATCATCACTATCTAAAAATAATATATAATCTCCTGTAACTTTTTTTAGACCGATATTTCTTGCTTTAGATAGCCCTGTTTTTTCTTCTTTAATTTTAATTATTCTTTTATCTAACTTAATATAATCATCTAATATTTTTTCTGAAGAATCACTACATTTATCACAAACTGCTATTACTTCAAAATTATTATATGTTTGATTTATAAGTGAATCTAAACATTTTTTTAAATACTTTTCTACATTATAAATAGGTACAATTATACTAAATTTATTATCCCATTTGTTTTTTATAGTATTCATCACATACCTCTTTTGGACTACCAATTTTTACTACTTCACCATGTTCTATCCAAATTACTTTAGTACATAATTCTCTTATTGATTCAAGTGAATGAGAAACATAAAGTACAGTTGTTCCACCATTTATCATAGATAACATTTTGTTTTTGCTTTTTTCTTGGAATTTTATATCTCCAACTGAAAGTATTTCATCTACTATAAGTATTTCTGGATCTACAATAGTTGCAATACTAAAAGCGAGTTTTGCTGTCATACCTGAAGAAAAGTTTTTTACTGGTACATCTAAAAAATCTTTTAGTTCTGAAAATTCTACAATATCATCAAATTTATCATTTAAAAATTGTTTTGAGTAACCTAAAATTGCTCCATTTAAGTAAATATTTTCTCTTGCTGTTAGTTCTGGGTCAAATCCAGCACCTAGTTCAATCATTGGTGAAATAACTCCATTAACTATAACTTTTCCTTTAGTTGGTTTCATAACACCACTTACTACTTTTAAAAGTGTGCTTTTTCCTGCTCCATTTGACCCTATTAGGCCAATGACTTCTCCTTTTTTAACTTCAAAATCTACATTTTTTAATGCCCAGAAGTCTTCTGTTTTATCTTTCTTTTTAAATGAAAGTAGATTTATAAATGTCTTTTTTAATGAATTATCTTTTTCAGTTCCTAGATTAAATTTCATTGATACATTTTTTACTTTTATCATATTATCTCCTTATGCATAGTTAATAAATTTATCTTGATTCTTTTTAAATATAAATAATCCTATTAATAATACTACAAATCCTGATACAAAACACATTAATAATTCTGTTACTTCTGGAATACGTCCATATATTATTATTTCTCTTATAGAATCAATATAAATATATAGTGGATTTAATTTAAATATAGGTCTTAACCATTCAGGTAATATTTCTAATGAGTAAAAAATTGGTGTAAAATAATTCCATATTGTAAGTATTATTCCATAAATATAAATAGTATCTCTTAAAAATACTGCAAAACAAGAAAGCATATAAGTCATTCCTAAAGTAAACATAAGTCCACAAAGAAATACATATGGAAGTAATAAATAATAAATATTAATATAACATTTGGTACCTTCTATAGGATTACCTGAAACTAATATTATAATTAATAAAGGTATGAGTGAAAGTACGAAATTTATTCCAACAAATAAACATTTTGCTAATGGAAAGATGTATTTTGGAATATAAACCTTATTAATTAATGTAAAATTAGATATTATAGAACCCATTCCTGTTTGTGTTGCTTCATTAAAATAATTCCATATTATTAATCCTGTCATTAAATAAACTAAATAGTTTACTCCTTCCATTTTAAATTTAAACATATTTGTAAATACAAGTGCCATTACACTCATCATTAATAATGGGTATAGTAAACTCCAAAGTATTCCAAGAACACTTCTTTTATATTTTACTTTAAAGTCTCTTAATATAAGTTGACCCATTAAAAATGAATATTTTTTTAAATTAGTATATATACTTTTAATCATAATTAGCTCCTATAAAAATTATATCTTTTTTTATATTCTATTTCAATTAAATTATTTAACAATTATTAAATTATTTAACTTTTACATTTTAAAAAATGAAAATATATATAAAATTGTTAGCTTTACCTAATAAGTATGTTAACAAAAATAGTATTATTGGTAGTAATACCATTATACTATTATTTTGTACAAAAAACAGAAAAGTTATTAGCTATTTTCTGTTTATTTATAAAAACTTAAATAAGAGTTTTTTTCTTTGGTGGAATATCAATATCCCACTCAGTTAATTTATCCCCATCTTTAAGAATTATTCCTCTTTTAAGCAATTCTTCTCTTATTTTATCTGCTTCTGTCCAATTTTTCTCCTCTTTATATTGTTTTCTATTTAATATCATTTTATTTATTTCAGTCTCATCAATGTTATATAAAGCTAAATATTTACCCCTTATTTCTTCAATAACTTTTTTAGGTTCTTGTTGAAGTAATCCTAAAGTTGAATACACTTTTATTAAAGCATTTTTCATATCAACAACTTCTTGAATTTGATTTTTATTAATCATTTTATTCATTAAATTTACATATTCGAAGATATATCCTATTGCTAAAGAAGTATTAAAATCATTATCCATAGCTGCTCTAAAATTTCTATCAATAACACTTAAATATTCGGAATTATCATTAGGTTTATAATCTTTACCTAAAAGATCAATTAAATAAAACAATTTATATATCATATATATTTTTGCTTCTTGTTGATCGAACATTCCATCTACTATATTCATATCAGTTCGATAATTATTTTCTAATAAAGACAAACGTATTACTTCAAAATTATATTTTTTTAATAAATCTCCTAATAAAATACCATTATTTAAAGATTTGCTCATCTTTTGTCCATTAATTTTAATTAGTCCATTATGTAACCAATATCTTGAAAATTGTTTACCAGTTAATGACTCACTTTGTGCGATTTCATTTTCATGATGTGGAAAAATTAAATCTTTACCTCCTCCGTGTATATCTATTGTTTCGCCCAAATATTTCATACTCATTGTCGAACATTCAATATGCCAGCCTGGTCTACCTAAACCCCACGGAGATTCCCAAAAAATTTCGTCATTTTTTGCATTTTTCCATAAAGCAAAGTCTTTATCATCTAACTTACCAGGTTCAACACTTTTTCTAACTCCAGATAAGCCATCATCAATTATTCTATTTGACAATTTACCATATTCTGGAAAAGAAGAAACTTTAAAAAATACGTCTCCGTTTTCAGTACTATATGCGTGTCCTGTTTCAATTAATTTCTTTATAAATTCTATCATATCAGGAATACATTCAGTTGCTTTTGACTGAATTGTAGGTTTTTCAATTAATAATTGTGATAATTCATAATCTATTTTCTTCATCATTTCGTTTGCATAGTCAGTAGGATTCACACCTAACTCACGAGCTTTAAGAATTATTTTATCGTCAACATCTGTATAATTTCTAACATAGGTTACATCATATCCAATGTATTCTAAATATTTTTTTATTACATCAAATATAATTGCTTGATATGCGTGTCCAATATGGGCATCCCCTGAAGCTGTTATACCACAAGCATACATTTTAACTTTGCCTTCTTCCATAGGAATAAATTCTTCCTTTTTTCTATGTAAAACATTATAAACTTTTAAACTCATTTTTAGCCTCCCTAAATTTAAATTATATAATTTTAATATTAAAATTAATAACAATGAATCGTCTTCTTGCACATATTATACTATTATTGCCCTTTAAAATCAACACAAGTTCTATTTTCAATTTTATTTATGATTTCAATATACTATATTTTTATATCAGGTAATAAAATATTTATAAAATATCTTAAAGTATTTCTAACTTTTATCAAAGTTTTACTTTCAGCATTATAATATTTCTTTTTAAAATTTTTCATCAAATCAACTAATACTTGCTGATAAAAACCAGCTTTAAGATTTTTATTAATTTCTTCAAATTCCGTAACAAACTCATTATTATTATATTCTACATTAAGCAACTTGCTATTTAAAAAAACTATATAATCATAAAAATCTTGCAACATTTTATTTATAGTATTTATATTTTCTTCTACATAATTATACATTTTTGATGGATGTCCACCAGTAAACATTATTATCATACGAGTAACATTGCTACCATATTGATTGAGTAAATCTTTTAATAATATTGCTGTTCCCCTTGAAGAAGACATTCTTTTACCATTTATATATCCCATTCCAGTAATAAAATATTTTTTTGTATAATATTTTCTTTTAAAAATTAAACTTTCAGAAAAAGTCTTTTTAACTATCCAGTTTTTTAAGTGTTCTTCACAAACAAACAAATCAGTTGGCATCCACTTTGTTATTGATTTTACTATAGGCATGGTTGGTTTTTTACAACCAGCTAATACTTCAAATATCTCGTTAAAAATATCTGATTTTTTTTCATTATTACTTAAATAATTAAACTTTTTATATAAATCATAAATTACAAATAATTCACTATCAAACATTGGATCTATCACATAATTATCATTATACCTAACTCCAATTCCATAGTTTCTTAATATACCCCAATCACTTCTTATATTTTCAAAAGATGATAATATATTATTTCTTAAACTAGGACTAATAAATGTTAATTGATTCAAATTATTTTTGGTTTTATTTCTCCATACTTTATCATCATAGTTAAGAGCTAATTCATTTTTAGAATTTTTGATTAACATTCCTTTTTTTTCATACCAATTAAATATTGTTCTAACAAATATCTCATAATCTTCTTCGTTAGTTTTATAAAAATTTGGATAATCACATGATATATTAAGTCGTTTTAAATCTAATATAGTCTCTGATGTATAATAGTCTAATAATTTTTCAGGATTATTGAAACTTTCAACAACTGTTCTTGGAGTTTTATAAACTTTTATAAATTTATCTCTTTCTTTATTTCTACATTCTATGTCATTACTATTTAAACTATCAATACTTTTTTCAGCAGTTACTCCACTATAATGTGCAGCTATCGGAAGGTAAACTTCTTTTCCTTCAGCACGCGCAATTCGAGCATTAATGTCAGCAACTAACATTATTTTAGCATGATCAATACTTAAAGGGCATACGGGATATATATAAGGAACAGAGATGAGTAACTTATTTTTTTTCATTCAAACACTCCTCTACAATTTTTTTTAGCATTGATTGCCTTTCTTCATAGCTAAAAGATAATGCTTTATCCCATGAATTTTTATATATTAAATCTTCAAAATTGGATTCATATTCTACCCTAAGATCTGCCGCTTCTTTTCCATATAATTCAGTAATAACATCATATAAAAATAAATCAATTAATTCATGAATGTCTTCTAAATTATATATTTTCTTTGCTTTTTCAAATAATGAATATTCCATTATTATTCTATGACTTAATTCATGTAAAATTGTTCCTAATTTGCACCTATTGTTATAACGAAAATTCATTATAGTTCCTTCTGTTTTTCCTGAATCATTTGAAAAATTTGCACCAGAATTAATCAATAAAGATATTTTTTCCTCTTTAAAAGGAAGAAATAATATTTTTTTAAAAGCACGTTCAATTCTTTTACCTTCAACTTGCCATAGTATTTTATATTCGTTACAATGCATATTATATTTATTATTATCAGTATATATTACTAGTTCCATTATCTATTTCTCCTCAAATTCAAAGTATATTTTTCTATAAATTTATCAAAAGTATCACTTTCTTCCGCTTTATCTACACTATCATATAATTTTTGTAATTCCTCTATACCAACTATACCATTTATTAAATCTCTCCCAGACAATGACTTAACTTCACAATAACAATCAGGACACATTGTTATATTTCCATCTGTTGCAATTCTAGTAGTAAATTTACCTTCTTGGCAATAAATTGGACACTCATTACATTGAGTATCTCTTAATGTGAGTCTTGTTTCTTTTAAAATTATTTTAAAACCATCATTATCAACACATTCATATCCATATTTATTTCTAATAAAATGATAATTATACTTGGTTTCTAAATATTCTTTTAGTTCAGTAGCTGGAACATATTCTTCTTCAAAATATGTTCGTTCTGATGGAACTCTTCTATTTGGATAATAAACTAAATCTAATAAATTCACTGATTTAAACCCTAAATTTTTACAATATTTAATAAAATTGTCCAAATCTTTTATTTTGCTTTTTAACACTACTCTATTAGCCCTAGTTTCTATTACTGGAGTAACATATTTAATTGAGTCTACAACCAAATTAAAATAATCTCTTCCTGTTATTTTGTAAAATTCATCTCTATCGCCTGTGTCAAAACTAATCTTAATTAACGTTAAATCAGTTGGATAGCCATTTGCTTCAATATAATCTTTTAATAATGCACCATTAGTAGTTATTTCGCGTCTTTCAAAACCTACTTCTTTACAATATTTAATAATTTCATACCAATTTTTATTAAGCAGTGGTTCTCCACCAGTTAAAGAAACACCTCTATAACCAACTTCATAAAATTTACGCAATAATATTTTTAATTCACTCAAACTTAATTGATAACCATTTATAACATCACGCCTATAATCTTCCATTGTCCCTCTTTTTTCATTAGAATATCCTTTGTGACCACCACAATATTTACAATCAAGATTACAATGAGATGTTACTGCAATTCTTAAATTTCTGCCTGTAGTAAAATTTTCTTTCATTTTAATATCCCACTTTCTTTTAACACTTCATTCATTGATTTATCAATTGGTCTTTTATAATTTTTTACTGCTTTCAATGCAGTATTTCTATCTAAAAAACCAACAGTTATTTCTCTTGATAATCTAGATTCATCTACATTAAATCCTAACATATCAGTAGATTTCGCTTCTGCTATCCTTGCTAACATACATGCACTTCCTCCTGTATCAACAGTGCTATCACCTTCTTCTTTTTCCCAACCTATCTTTTTTAAAATACTTTCCAAATCACTTAATTTTCTATGAAGTAAAAATGGTAAATGAACAATAAATACTGATGGCTTATCTTTAAAAGGTTTCAATTCTCTAATAGCTGTATATGTATTATTAGATAATCCTGACCACTCATTTATTCCTACAAATACAATTCTTATATTTCTTTTTATTGCTTCCCCGTAATATGCTTTTATTGCAATTTTTCTACATATTTGACAAGGTCTTACAAAAGGCATAACACTTTTATCTTTAGTAGAATAATGTTTTCTACCTTCTAAATAAATTTCTTTAAATTTTTCTTTAGAGTTATCATTTATAGGTTCATCATACAAATCTGCAGTTCTTTTGAAACATTCCCTATCTATTTCAGTAACATATGAATGTATATCTATATACTCATGTTTAACTCCTATATTTTTACAAATTCTATCAATTTTTGATTTTAAATTATCAGTTAAAATATTGTATCCTATTTCAAATGTAAATGCTAAAGGTTTAAATCCTAATTCCTTTACAGAGTACAACATTGCTGAACTATCTTTTCCTCCAGATAAAGCTACCATTGAATTAAATTCTTTACTATCATCTATAAAAGTTTTTAAAAAATCTAATTCTTCATCTAATTTTTTTTCGTCATATTTTTTTTCATAATCTCTGCAAACATTACAAATACCTTCTTTATCAATTGTAATAGTTGGATTATTAGTTGTATTAATGCATTTCTTACAAATTTTCATAATTTTTTCCTCCTTTTCTAATCTATAATTAATTAATTAATTGTAACGCTTTACATTTTATACTTTCTTCATCAAAACCATAATAATTTATTAAATCGTTCATATTTCCTGAAGTACCTACTTCAAATCCATGCGACAAAAATGCTTTAGGCCTCGGAATATTCGGATTTGAAATAATCGAATTAGCAACATATTGAGATAAAACTTGAGGACTACCATTATAAACCATCATAATCGGTGCATCATTAGTTATTAAAAAAGGTGCATATTTATAAAATTCTTTGATATTTACAACATTAACAACATTTGCCAATATATTGTATTCTAATTCTAACTTTTTTGCTGCTTTAACACAATTTTCTAAAGTAAATCCAGAAGAAATTATTAATAAATTTGGTTTATTACTCGCTTTATGAACAAAATATGCTCCAATATTATACTCATCACTTTTATCACGTTCTAAACTAATACTTTCTTTACTTAAACGTATATAATTTAACCCTTTATTTTCTGTAAATACTTTTGAAAAAATATTATATAAATCAATTGCATCTGCTGGTTCATAAAAATTTAATTTTGGTATTCCCATAAGGGCAAGTGGTTGGGATACAGTTTGATGAGTTCTACCGTTTTGTCCCCCTTGAATACCAGGCCATACACCTAAAATTGTCATATTGCTTTCACCTATATCTGCCGCATTAATTTGATCTAATGCTCTATAAATAAATGCTTCACCAAAGCATAGGCAAATTCTAGCATTTGGATTCTCAATTGATATTCCATGACTCATTGCTACTGCATGTTGCTCTCTTATACCCGTATCAATAAAGTGCATAAATTTTTCATATCCTAATTCTTCTACTTCTGGTTTTCTATACAAATCTGGTGTAATATAATACATTTCTAAAAAATTATTATCTCCTACTTTAGATCTCAATTTTTCCAAATAATTTTCATGTGCAACTTGAGGTGAAACATTAGACACATTAGTTCTTATATCGAATACATCTGATCGAATTTTATGTTGCTCTTGAACATAAGATTTTGGCTTCGAAACCATATCTAAGGCATATTTTGAAATACTTTCATAACTAATCGATTCATTATTTAAGTTTTTTTTCATTTCTTCATAGCATTGCATTAAGCTTACCTTATCATTAACCGAAGATAATGTATGGTAACCAGAATAATGATCTTCTGCACCCTTTAAACCATATCCTTTAATTGTATTAGCAATAACCATTGTTGGACATTTAATATCAGAAAGTTTTTTATAAACTTCCAAAATTTGTTCTATATCATGACCATTTTCAATTTCTAAAACATCCCAGCCATAACCTTCCCAGATTTTTTTAATATCATGGCCATCTGATTCTTCTGTTGGTCGAGATAATTGTTTCTTATTTTTATCTAATATACATATTAAATTATTAAGATTTAAAGTCGTAGCGTGCCTTGCAGCTTCTTCTACATTTCCTTCTTGCTCTTCGCCATCACCTAAAAAGACTATAGTTTTTGCATCAA
>CANRKW010000017.1 GCA_947631345.1 uncultured Bacilli bacterium
ATATTAGTAGAACCTTCACTTGTTATAAAGGTTCCAGATAACGTAACTGATGAAGAAGTTGCAATGGTCGAGCCTACTGCTGTTGGTCTTCATGCTGTTCATTTAGCAGATATAAAAGTTGGTGCTAAAGTTTTAGTAATAGGTGGAGGTATAATAGGTTTAGTAAGTGCCTTATTTGCAAAAAAAGAAGGGGCAAGTGTCGTTAGTTTATCTGAAACAAATATCAATCGTGCTAAAAAAGGCTTATCTTTGGGCGTAATTGATAAATATTATGATGCAAAAGATCCAAAATTCTTAGAAACCGTGCTTACTGAAACAAACGGAGGCTATGATGTAGTTTTAGAGTGTTGTGGTAATTCCCCAGCAGTCACAAGTGCTATAATGGCCTGTCGTCCAGGTGGTAAAGTAATTCTTGTAGGTGTTGCAACTGATTCTATTTCAATTCCAACAACAATGGCCGTTCTAAAAGAGATAGTTTTACAAGGAGCAATAGCTTATACTAAAGAAGAATTTACTACTTGTATAGAATTAATGAGTGAAAAACAAATAGATGTTAAGAAATTCGTAGATGACATAGTACCACTAGAAAAAGTACAAGACGCATTTTTAGAATTGACAAGTGGTAATAGTGATAAAATTAAAATATTAATAGATCCTAATAAGGAATAAGTAATTTGCTTATTCTTTTAAAATATTTGTGAGGTGATTAAAATTAAAAAGTTATTTTTATATTTTATTTTAATTCTTACTTTAACAGGTTGTAGCGATAAAAAACAAAATGAAAGTGAAGAATTAAAGCAAGAGTCTAATTTAGAAGTAAAAGTTAAAGAAAATTGTAATAATGAAATTAGTGAATATTATACTAGTGAAGATAATAGAAAGTTATATTTAGTTTGTTTAAATGAAGTAAATATAAAAGACGAAGGTATTTCACTTGCTTCCTTTTTAAGTTTACAAAGTAGCAACTTTGATAATAAATTAGATGAATTAACTAAAAACATTACACATAAAGAATATCTGAAAGACGGTGGAACTACTATATATAAGGATAAAGAATTAACTATAATAAGATGTAATAGAATGGATGAAAATACCAATATAAATAAAGATGTTTATATAGGAAGTAACAATTTAGAAATGCAAGAACAATTTTGTAAATAAAAATTATTGTAATGCAAAAACGAGGTAGACAACTTTTAAATAATAAGTAAAAACACTTCGTTTTTTTTGTTAAATAATAAAAAGTGAATATTTGTTTTAATTTTGATAGACATTTTATATTAAATCTGATAAAATAATAAATATGAAAAAGATATTTATGTTGTTAATAATTATTATGTTATCCACAGGTTGTCAAGATAAGAAAATAAATAAAGAGTATGAAGAATTTATAAAAGAGTTAAAATTAGTTGATAGTACTAGTGAAAATTTACCTTTAAATATAACTATTAATGTTAGTGAATTTAGTGAAAATTTGCTTTCTTATACTGCTTTAATAGATAAAACATCAACTGATATGATAGATATAAAGGCTTTACTTATTCATAATAAAAAAACAGATAATTCTTTTCCATCAATTGGTATATATGATAATCCTGTAACATTAACAAGTGAAAGTGACGAAAAAGGGATAAAATTAGTGGGTTATGTAGAAAAATATAGTGATATAGATTTTAAACTGATAATAACGTTCACAAATCAAAATAAGATAAGAGAAAAATATTTTTATACATACAATTACCGACAAAATAGTATATAGAATAGTTATATAATATATATGGTGAGTAAAAAATGAAAGTCAAAATATTTGATGAATCACATGAAAAAGATTTAGAAATAAAAGTTAATTCTTTTTTAAGTACAATTAAAGATAAAGAAATAGTTGATATTAAATTTCAAGTATCAGTAGGTATTTTTAGTGAGGAGCAAATATATTGTTTTAGTGCTTTAATTATGTATATAGAATAGGAGTAAGTATGAAGAAAAATTCATTTGTAGAAGGAACATTTATAGCGACAATAGCAATAATTATTGTTAAGTTTTTGGGTGTTTTATATGTTATACCTTTTTACAAAATAATTGGAGAAGATGGAGGGGCTTTATATAGCTATGCATATAATGTTTATAACTTATTTTTAAATATTAGTACAGCTGGAATACCAATTGCCGTTAGTAAAATAATAAGTGAATACAATGCTTTAAAAAAATATGAAGCCAAAGAACGAGCTTATAAAATAGGAAGAAATATAATATTGATAATTTCTTTAATTCTTTTCTTTTTACTATTTGTATTTGCTGAAGAATTTGCTAGTTTAATATTAGGAGAAATAAAAGGTGGAAACACTTTAAGAGATGTTGGCTTTGTTATACGTTCTGTTTCATTTTGCCTACTTATAATACCATTTTTATCTGTATCTAAAGGATACTTACAAGGACATAAATTTATAAGTGCTTCAAGTATAAGTCAAGTAATCGAACAAATTGTTAGAATATGTGTAATATTATTTGGTTCATACATAGTTATAAACGTTCTTGGTAAAAGTGTATCTTTAGGTGTAGGTGTAGCTGTTTTTGGAGCTTTTATTGGTGGACTTGTAGCATACATTTATATAAAATTTAAAATTAGCAAAAATAAAGATTCATTTATAAAATCTAAAAAAAAGAAAAAAGATAAAATAACTAATAAAGAAATAGCAAAAAAGATATTTTCATATGCAATACCTTTAATAATTGTAAGTGTAGTTACTGATATATATGGTATAACTGATATGACTTTAATTGTAAGGACAAGTTATCTTTTAGGTTACACTGCACCAGTAAGCGAAACTATTTCCAGTATAGTTAGCACTTGGGCGCCTAAAATTTGTATGATTATAAATTCTGTTGCAATAGGCCTTTCCACAAGTTTAATTCCTCATATGGTATCTAGTATTGCTAAAGAAGAATACAAAGAAGCAGAAAATAAATTTAGTCAAGCAATTAATATAATAGTATTTACAACATTACCTTTAGCAATTGGCCTTTCATTTTTATCATATCCAACATACACTTTATTCTACGGGGCTAGTACTTATGGAGGAGAAATACTAAAATACACATCTTTCACAGCCTTATTTGCTAGTATATTTATAGTAATGAGTATGGCTTTACAAAGTCTTAATAAATTCAAAACAGTTTACATAAGTACAATATCAGGTCTTTTATTAAATGCCTTACTGGATGTACCTTTAATGTTCTTGTTTAGCCATTTTGGACTAGATGCCTTTTATGGAGCAATTCTTGCAACTATTTTAGGTTACATATTATCATTTATAATAGTATTATATAGTCTAAAAAAAGACTTAAAATTTAACTACAAAAATATTAGAATTACTTTACTTAAAACTTCAGTACCAACTATTTTAATGATTATATCACTTTTAATCTTAAATATATTTATAGATATAAATGTTACAGGTTTTGTTAAAATAATTGTTGTATGTTTAATATATGCATTTGTAGGTGGAATTATATATATATTCACTTCATATAAAATGGGATTAATTGAAAGCGTCTTTGGAAGTGAATTTGTACTTAAAATTAGAAATAAATTTAAAAAAGCCTCATAAATTATTGTGAGGTTTTAAAATATAAAGTATAATAAGTAACAAAAGGAGAAAGTATGTTAAAAGTAGAAAATGTAACAAAATATTATGGAAATAAAATAGCTGTAAAAAACTTAAGCTTCACAGTAAAAGAAGGCGAAATATTTGGTCTTTTAGGTGTTAATGGAGCTGGAAAAACAACTACATTTAGAATGATTTTAGGTCTTATAGATAAAAATGAAGGAACTATTCTTTTTAATGGAAAAAAAATAGATTATGATGTAACTGATGAAATAGGTTTTTTACCAGAAGAAAGAAGTTTACTTACAAAACTGACAGTAGAAGAACAAGCCTATCTTTATGGTGGACTTAAAGGTTTATCAAAAAAAGAAATAAATGAAAGACTAGATTATTTATTAGATTCACTTGAAATAAAAGAATACAAAACAAGAAAAATAAAAGAATTATCTAAAGGTAATCAACAAAAAGTGCAATTTATAATGAGTATACTACATAAGCCAAAACTATTAATATTAGATGAACCTTTTTCAGGCTTAGATCCTATAAATATAGAATTATTTAAAAAGTTAATACTTGAATTAAAAAAAGAAGGAACAAGCATAATATTTTCCTCTCATAGGATGGATCACGTTGAATATTTTTGTGAGTCATTAGTTATTCTTGTAAAAGGGACTACTGTATTATCTGGTAACTTAAAAAAGATAAAAGAAGATTTTAGAAAGAAAAACATAATAATAGAAGGTAATCTAAAAGAAGAAGAACTTTCTAAAATAAAAGGTGTCTTAAATATAGAAAAGAACAAAAATGAATACACAGTAAGTATAGAAAGTATGGACGTAGTAAAAGATGTCTTTAATTACATAAAAAGATGTGACTTTATAACTAAATTTGTAGTAGAAGAGCCAACACTTAATCAAATATTTATAGAGAAAGTAGGTGCAACATATGAAAAATAAACTCAAGTTATTAGTAAAAGATGGAATTAGAAAGAAATTAAACACAAAATGGTTTAAAGTAGCCAATATAGTATTATTAGTTATAATAGTACTACTTACTAATATAGATGGAGTAATCAAATTATTTGGTGGAGACTTTAATGAAACTACTAAATTATATGTTATAGATAATACAAATGTATTTTATGACAAATTAAAAACTGATTTAGAACTTACATTTAAAACAATAAATAAAGAAATATCAGTAAAATCTACTAAAAAAAGTATAGAAGAATTAAAAGAAAAGATAAAAAAAGAAGAATCAAAAGATATAATTTTAGAAATTGATAAGACAAATTTAAATTTTCAAGCAAATATCACTTCATTTGAATATATAGATGGAATTACTTTAGAACTTATAACAAGTGAATTAAATAACATAAACAAAAGTGTTCTTTTAGAAGAAAGTGATATAGATTTAGAAGAGTTAAATAAAATAAATGAACCTATGTTAATAAATAGAAATTACTTAACTAATGAATTAGACGAAAACTATGAATTAATGAATTATATAAGTGGTTTATTAATACCTATTTTTATAGTACCATTTTTTATGTTAATTTTAATTATAATACAAATGATAGGTGCTGAAATAAATGAAGAAAAATCTAGTAAAAGTATGGAAATAATAATATCTAGTGTAAGTCCTAAAACACATTTTATATCTAAAATAATAACATCTAATTTATATGCAATTATACAAAGTGTTTTATTTATAATTTACATAGCAATTGGCCTTTTTGTAAGAAAAATAATAAGTGGAACATCTATTTTATCAAGTTTTGGTAATGAAATGTCAGGCCTAATAAACACATTTATGGAAAGTGGTATGTTGAAAACTATTTTATTTGCTCTTCCTTGGATAGTAATAATGCTTATTCTTTCTTTCATAGCTTATTCACTTTTAGCAGGAATACTAGCATCTATGACAACAAATCAAGAAGACTTTCAACAATTACAAACACCTATAATGATTCTAATAATGATAGGCTATGTAACAGCAATTCTCGCATCAACTTATGAAAAAAGCACATTTATAATAATACTATCAGTAATACCTTTCTTATCGTCAATAATCGCACCTGTACTCTTAATAATGGGCCAAATTAATGTTATTCACATATTAATAGCTATTTTCCTATTAGTTTTTACAATATACATCCTAATTAAATATGGCTCAAGAGTATATAAAACAGGTATACTAAATTACAGTGGAAACAATTTATGGAAGAAAATGTTTGATTCAATTAAAAATAAGGAGTAAAGTATGAAAATGTTTGAATTTATTGAAAATTGTTCTAAAGATACAGTATATGATTCATATTTTAGAATTGTATTTGAACCTAAAGAACAAGATAAAATATCTAATATAGAAATGATTAAAGAAATATATGATTTATATAATGATGAGACTTTTTTACCTTATATTTTAACTAAAAAAGAGGTTAATTATTTAGAAAAAGTAATAAATAAAGATGAAGACTTATTAAGTGTAAAATATACTTGGGAACAAGAGCAATTAATTAGGAAGTTTTTACTTATTGATTGTGAAACTATACCTTTAGAAATGATAGATAATGTAAAAAAAGTCATAGAAAAATTTAAAACTGATAAATATGAAAAAGATCTGAATTTGATATCTTTCTTAATAGGTTATATTAAAGTAAATGCTTATGTTTTAGAAGACTTTTTAATTAATTTAGGAAGTCAAATATTTAAGTGTAAAAAATCAGTAATAGAAGACATAATATATGGATCTCCTTTATTCAATTTCTATGTTGGAAAATTTAACAAAAATACAGATAAATACTTATTATATTTTGAATATCATAAATACTTTGTAGAATTATTAGATATTAAAAAGAAAAATATGATTACTGGTAGTGTTAGATTTTACTTAAAAGAATATCAATCTATATTTTATAATGATGTCAATTTAGAAAATCCTACTATTAAAAAGTTTTATAATGAATTACTAAAATTTTCTGATTTTAGATTAATAATGAAAGATATAAGAGTATGTGTATTATTAAATAAAGATAGAAAAGAATTAAAACAAGCAATTAAAAAGTATAAAAATCCAGATGATAAATTTTTTAAACTTATGGATAATGCTATGGATGAAATGCTTTCTGGTGCTTTAAATGGTTATTCAAAAAAAGATTATGAAGAAAAAATGAAAATGAAATTAAAAATTAATATGGAAAAAATGAAAAATGCTGTTATACAAACAGATGCCTGTATAGGAAAAAATGAAGCTGACTTATTTTATAAATTGTATTATGCTTTGTTAGAATATACTAATAAAAAGTATGAGATTAATAAAAAGTTAAAAATATACAAAAAAACTGGAAATGATCCTAGTTTACTTTCTAAAATAATAGATGAATTTTGGATTCGCAAAGATAAAATAATAGATGAATTTTGTAAGGAAAATCCATATAAATTTAATGAAGAAGAATTAAAAATAGTTTCAAATTTTAAAAATGGTATAAGAGATAAATTTGTAATAGCTAAATATAATGAAGAATATGCTTATTTTGTTTGTTATGATAAAGTATATATGGTAAAAGGATTAAACACTAATATAGATAGAGTTGTTTCATATGTTGAATTACCAAGTCCTTGTGTAACTACTTTACTTCCTTTTAAAGATTACATAGTATATGATGGAATTTTAATGAGTTATGATATAGATTTAGGAGTAGATTTTAATAATTATATTAATGAATATTGTGAAAAATTAGAAAAATACTATAAATTATAATTAATGAAGTTCTTTACATACACCTTTATCTGGAATATAAAAGCAGTGACTTTTGTATCTTCCTTCTAACTTTTGATTAAACCACAAACTTTTACAACTTTCATTTGCTTTTGGACTATAAAACCACAAAGCATTTGTAGCTGGATAATAATATTCTCCTTTTAAAACTCTTTTTGCTAACTCTTTTTCATTATCTGTTGCCCTTTGATAAAATAGGGAACTATTAATACCTGAAAACTGATTCTTTTGATATATTGCATCAGTTACAGTTCTTATATTTTTAAAGTCAAGACAGTCTGCTAAAGCACGATTTACCACAACATTACCTACCATTAACATCCCTAAGTTCCCTTCAGATAATGCTTCAGCCCTCATTAATCTTGCACATAAATCAACCTCGTTATCAGTATATTTAATTAACATATATTTCCACCCATAATATTATATGAAACTCTTGTTATATATTTACTAATATGATAGTATAACTATTATGAAACAAAAACATACAATAAAACCTATATATAATAAAAACTCAAAAATACTTATTTTAGGTAGTTTTCCTAGTATAACATCAAGAAAAGAAAATATGTATTATGCACATCCTAAAAATAGATTTTGGAAATGTATGGAAAATATATTTAATGAAGAAATAATAGATAAAAAAGAGTTTTTACTAAAACACGGGATTGCCCTTTATGATGTAATAAAAGAGTGTGATATAGAATCTTCAAGTGATGCATCTATAAAAGAAGTTAAAGTTAATAATATAAGTAAAATACTTAAAAATTCTAATATAAAATATATCTTTGTATTAGGTAACAAAGCATATTCTTTATATAATAAGTATTTACTAAAAGACCTAAAAATAGAAGCGATTAAATTACCTTCAACAAGTCCATTAAATGCAAGAAGTAAATTAAGTGATTTAACAAAAGAGTTTCAAATTATTTTAAAATATTTATAAATAGTAGTATAATATAGGTGGTGTTTTAATATGAGATGTAAAAAATGTGATAAAAAAAATTCAAGAATAGCAAAATATTGTATAAAATGTGGTAATAAATTTACTGAAGAAGAAAGAAGTTTAGCAGAAAAAAGAAGTTTTAAAACATTTTATAATAATATGAAATCCCTTAAAGATTTACCTGGGCTTAAATTTATATATGAACACGATGTAGTAAAATTAGCGGGTATAATACTAATTATAATAGGTGGCGTATATGCAACATTTTTAGGAAAAAACAAGTTTGAACTTAAAGTGGGAAATGATTACTTATTAGAATATCGTGAAACAGATAATGAATACTACATATTACAAGAAAAAAACTATAATAAAGAAAATGGCAATAAAATAGCAGTTAATATAAATATTCCTAATAGTATAGATAAAATATATGTTAACTTATATGAATTTGATGGAGAATTAATAAGTGAAGAAGTATTTAATAAAAAAGATGAAATAATACTTAAAGCTAATACTGATGGAAATAACTATTATTTAATATCTGATAATAAAGATTTTAAAGATGCATTTAAAGTATTAACATATGTATATTCTTTGGAGGGATAGTATGAAAAAGAAAGATGTTATATATTGTATTCATTGTGGAAAAGAAAATGATAAAAATGTAGAATATTGTAAATATTGTGACAAATTAATAACTGATAAAGATCACGATATATATGAGATAGTTGCTGATGAAGCTTGGGATAAAACTAAAGGAGATTTTTTAGATAAAGCAAAGAAGTTTGTAAAGGGTTATGTAAATAAATATTTTTATGGTACTGTGTTTACACTTGCTTTAGTAGGTACAATAGTAGGAACAAGTTTATCTTTAAATAGTGAAGAAATACCAATTGCTACTAATAAAAGAGAACTATTTAATGAAAAAGAAGCAATAAGAGGATGTTGGAAAGGTGAAATAAGACCAGTTCTCAACAATTATCAAGAGTGGTATTTTAATATAGAAAAAGATAAAATTAACATATATTATACTGATGTTTATAATGAAAATGGAAGTGTTTCTGTAAATTCTAGAGAAGATAGAATGGACTTATTTTTTGATAAACACGAAGATGGATATTATTTAGATTTAGCAAAATACCTTTATGGAAAAGTAGACTTTAATGGAAAAGACAATTTCACAATAACTAGTGATTTAACAGATGAAAGTTTAGTATATAATATGGAAAGAACAAATTGTGATGTTGTACCTAAAGGAGAAGGTTATATTCCTTCTTATGTAACAGAAAATTTTGGTAATAACTATACATATAATTATGAAAAATTAGATAGTGAAAATATTGTTATAGATTAAAAAGAGTTTTTAAGACTCTTTTTTTAGTATTTTAGGATTTTCAAAAGTAAGTAAATTAACTTCTTTATTATTTAAAATTATCTTTATATTATATGATTTAATAATTCTATTTATTTTAATATTATATGGTTTTTCTTCTATAATTATATCTTTAATATCTTTAAAGAATATTTGTGATTTTTTAATTTTACCATCATTATTTTCAATTTCTAATAAATATGAATCACTATTTTTAATAAGTATTCCATTATTTTTAATAATTAAATATTCTTTATTTTTTGGAATTTTTATATTTTTAAAATTTATAGAGATTTTATTATAATATATAATACTATTTTTAATATTTAGAAATAATAAGAGAAAATATATTAATAATAAAAGTATATTTTTAACATAAATAATCAAAGGTACATTAAATATAACTATTATAAATAAAATATATATAAATTTAGAATCATCTTTTTTTAAAGTAACAATTAAAAATATAATTAATAAAAGTAATATAGAAATATATAAAGATATATGTTTAATGTCTAAAATAAACAAAGCTATTATAAATAAGATATTAATTAAAGATAAAATAATTACATTTCTTTTCATATTAATATTTTAAAATACCAATTCTTAAAAAGCAATAACATATTTTTAAAAAGAAACTTAAAATAATGTTTTTTCAAATACATAATGTGGAACTTCATTAATATTTAAAGTTATTTGTTCCATTGTATCTCTATCTCTTAAAGTAACTGTATTGTTATTTAAAGTATTGTCATCAATTGTTATACAAAATGGTGTTCCAATTACATCTTGTCTTCTATAACGTTTACCAATATTTGCTGTTTCATCATATGTACACATAAAATATTTATTTAATTTATTATAAATTTCTTTTGCTTTTTCAGTATGTACTTTTTTTATAAGTGGTAAGACTGCAATTTTATAAGGTGATAAGGCTGGGTGTATTTTTAAAACTTCACGTACACTTCCATCTGTTAATTCTTCTTCTTTTAACCCATCACATAAAGCTACTAACATAAGTCTACCTACACCAACAGCAGTTTCTAATATATATGGTATGTATTTTTCATTTGTTTCTTTATCTAAATAACTTAAATCCTTTCCAGAAAATTTTGAGTGTTGTGTTAAATCATAATTTGTTCTATTATGAATACCCCAAAGTTCACCCCATCCAGTAGGAAAGTTATATTCTATATCAGTTGCTTCTTTAGCATAAAAGGCTAATTTATCGTGATCTTTAAATCTTAAATTATCTTTATTTATTCCTAAATCAGTTAAGAATTTCATTGATTGTTCTTTATTAAAATTAAATATTTCTTTATCAAAACCTGGTTTGCAGAAAGTTTGTAATTCTATTTGTTCAAATTCTATTGTTCTAAATAGAAAATTACCAGGTGTTACTTCATTTCTAAAACTTTTACCTATTTGTACAATAGTAAAGGGTAGTTTTTCTCTTGTAGTTCTTAAAACATTTTGGTAATTAATATATTCTCCTTGACAAGTTTCAGGTCTTAAATAAATTTCCATTTTATTATCATTTACTGTACCACGATAAGTTTTAAACATTAAATCAAAATCTCTTACTTCAGTGAAGTTTTGTTTTCCACACTCAGGGCATTTAACATTTTCTTGTATGTATTTATTCATTTCTTCACGTGTCATTAAATCAGGATTTAACTTACTATCCGTGCTTGCTATTAAATTATCTGCCCTGTATCTTTTCTTACACTCTTTGCAGTCTACTTGTGGATCACTAAAAGACTTGGTGTGTCCACTTGCTTCCCAAACTTTAGGATTCATTATAATTCCACAGTCAATTTCATATGAATTATCCCTTTGTTGAACAAATCTTTTTCTGTAGCAATCCTTAATATTATTAATTAATCTACTTCCTAAAGGTCCATAATCCCAAGTATTTGCAAAACCACCATAAATTTCACTTCCTGGATATATAAATCCATATTGTTTTGCATAATTCACAATTTTTTCCATAGTTAATTTTTCCATATAATTATCATCTCCTAAACAAAAAAGAACAAAATTATATGGGTGTTTTAAACACGGTTCCACCATATTTTGTTCTCTTTAAAGTATCGCTGTTAGGTTGCCAAGCCCGTCATTGCTTTTTCAAATTAACTGGTATTAGTATAGCATTTATTACAATTTTGTCAAGATGCCTCTTTTAGATTTTTTCTAAGACATAGTAACAATTAATAACTTTACCATAAACATAGTCTCCACTTTTCCACTCAACTACAATATATTTCTTTCCTAAAATATCTTGATAAGTATATTTACTTAAAGTATTAGGTAAAATTAAATTAACAATATAATCTTTAGTATAATTTGTATTTATTACTTTTCCAGTATTATAATTAATACTAACTTTTCCATCTTTATCAAAAGTCATTTTTTCTAAGAATAACTTATCTTTAGAAGTATGTAAATTATTAGGATTAAAACTATTCATATTATTAATACAGTCCACAGTTTTCCAAGTACCAATTATATCTATATCAGGTATAAATTTAACATTAATGTCATCTTTTTGTCCAATTTCTTCTAAAGTATAACTATTATGATTAACATTATTATAAACAGCTACTTTAGAATTTTTTGGATCAATACGATTTGTTACTGTCAAATAAAGTTTATCATTAATAATTTCATAATGATTTGGTATTTCATTAATATAAATTGTATCTTTAGTCCAAGATATTACCCAATATTCTTCGCCGTTAGGAAGTAAATATAATTCTTTTATATTGTATTCATCATCAATGAAGTTTTCATTTTTGGCATCATCTATTGTATTTGCTATACCGAGTAAAGTCCATTTTCCTATGGCTTTTTCATCATTTACAAATATCATTTTTGAATCACTATTCCTTTCTTCTAGAGAAAACTGTTGTAAAAGTTTGATTCTACTTTGTAAATCTAATATTTCTTGTTTATAGTTTGCTATTTTATTTTTAATACTATCTTTACTAAAATACTTTATTTCTTCAAGAGAAAATCCCATATTTTTTAAAGTAAGTATATCTTGCATTGTATATATGTTATCTTTATCATAATAACGATATCCAGTATATACATCGACATATTTAGGTATAAGTAGGCCTATATTTTCATAATACCTAATTGTTTTAACAGAAACATTAAAAAGGTTCGCAAAATCTCCAATTTTTATCATACAATTCTCCCTTTCGAAACAAGTATAACATTACCCTTAAGGTAAGAGTCAATTAGTTTTTTTTATAATTTTTTCATATTTTTTAAATAACTGATATCCTTTAATAATAGCCTCATTTATTGGGTAATTATCTATATATTCTTTTAAAATATCAATTATAGATTTACCATTTATGTAAGTTTTGTAAAAGTATGAATATGATAATAAGTCTTCACTTGTATATTTTTTAAAAACTTCATTGTTAATTAAAGGATCTATAAAAGCTTCACTTAAATACCAAGATATATGAGGTGAATCAAATTCTTCTTTTTTATAATTAGGCTGTATTTCTTTCCATTTTTCAAAGTAAAGAAAGTGACAAATTTCGTGAATACTTATTGCTATTAGAGTGTCTTTATCCATATTATAGTTTACACAATATGTAAAACTTTCAATTTCCCTCGGGCATACTGGTAATAAGCCAATTTTACAAGTTATTTTTGTGTCTTCTTTCCATTTAATATCTAATCTTTTTTGTAAATCTAACATAATTTCATCATTTATACTATCCCATATTTTTTGATAATTTTGGATATCTTTAGAATTATTATATAGATTTTCTAAAATAGGCTTTACATATTTTTCTAAAACTAAATGTATTTCTTTAATAGACATATTATATGTGATTTTACCCTTTAATTCTGGAAAAATTTCTAAAAGGGATTCATAAAAATTAACTGGACTATCTATACTATTTTTAAAGTTAGCATACCAAAGTAATTCTTCTAGATTTTCCTTAACACTTAATTTAACAAACTTAACTTTAGGTAAATTCATATAAGTTTCACTTCCATAATATAATATTAACTATTTTTGAGTATACTTGTCAAACTATTTTTTCACGTGATATAATTTTATAAAAGAGAAAAGGAAGTGATTAAATATGGCATCTGCAAGAATACACGAAGCTATTATAAAAGAAGTTAATAAAGACTATAAAATGGATGATACATTATTAAGAATAGGTTCAGTTATGCCTGATTGTTGGAGAAATGTAAAAGAAGGAATTAAAGATAGATATTTAACTCATTTTTGGGATTTTAGAATTAAAGATGGACAAGCAAATAATTATGATGAATTTTACTTTAAATATTATAATGAATTATCTAATCCAATATATTTTGGTTATTTAGTACATTTAATTTCAGATCAATATTGGAAAACTTACATTGATCCTAAATATAATATGGAAGTAAATGGTGTTAGTGGTTTTAAACTTAAAGATGGAAGTTTTCATAAAGATGAAAATTGGTTTGGATATTTTGATTCTTTAAAACTTCAAAAAAACTGGCTAAAAAATATAATTTAGGATATTTACCAATTAATAAAAATGATATTACTAATTTTAACTGTAATATTGACGAAATAAATTTATCGGGTTTGTTTGGTAAAAATGGAACTTTAGATTATATTAATAATGAATTATCTAGTAGTGAAAATGATGAAGAAACACTTATATATGATTTTAATGATATTTTAAAATATATAAAAGAAACTACTGAATTTGTAAAAAAAGAATTAAAGCGTTTAAAAGAATCATATGAATTATCAAATAAAAAATTTAAAATTGCAGTTGATGTAGATGATACAATTCTTTCTACTAAAGAATTAGAAGAGTATTACTTTAAAATATTTTTGAAAGACAATCCTGATATAAATCCTAATATAGAATATAAGTGGGGGAGTCCAATTCTTATCAAATTTTGGAACGAATATAGAGAAAAAATGGCTTTTGGTAAAGTTAAAAATGGTGTTGCAGATTCTTTAGATTACTTAATAAAAAATGGTTATATAGTAGACTTATTAACAGCAAGGCCAATTGATAAATATGCTTCATTAAAAAAAGATTTAGTAATGTATTTTGAAGAAAATAATGTGCATTATCGTTATATGCATATGGGCTTTTTTTCAAAAATTGAATTTTTAAAAGAACATAATTATAATTTATTAATTGATAATGATATAAAGAATATAAAAGAAGCAAATGATAATGGTATTATGACAATTTTATTTGGACCATATAACTCTAATTATAATGGATATCAAGTATCTAATTGGAAAGATGTAGTGCCTTTATTAGAAAAAATATTGATAGATAATAAAAACAAATAATTTTGATACAATTTTGTTATTAATGGTTGACTTTAGGTAATTTATATTATAAAATACTAATTGAAGTTGCCCGATTAGCTCAGTCGGTAGAGCGCACGGCTGTTAACCGTTAGGT
>CANRKW010000018.1 GCA_947631345.1 uncultured Bacilli bacterium
ATTAGTATCACAATATTCCACTTTTTGTACACGCTTATTTTCCACTTTTTGTACAAAATTATATTGACATTAACAAATACAAAATCGATACTCATTAATAATTGTTGGCGTTCCTTTGAAAATTTAGAAAAGTTTTGTCTTTGTTTTACGAGCCATTTTCCAAGTTTTACACCATTTTTATCATATGTGTAACCATCATTTGTTTTAAAACTTTCACCGATTTCTAGATTTCCGTGATGCTCAAAATAAGATGCAGCTAAAGCATAATTTCTATTCCATTGATCATCATAAGGTGTTAATACAAAACCGATACTCATTAATAATTGTTGGTGTTCTTCTGATAATTTAGAAAAGTTTTGTCTTTGGTTTATAAGCCACAGTCCAAGTTTTACACCTTTTTCATCGTATGTATAACCATCGCTTGTTTTGAAGTTATAAGGAACCTCTAAATTCCCACGATACTCATAATAGACTTTCGCTAAGGCATAATTCCTTTTCCATTGTTCTTCATGAGGATTTAATATAAAACCAATGCTTATTAATAATTGTTGACGTTCTTCTGATAATTTAGAAAAGCACTGTCTTTGGTTTATAAGCCAATTTCCAAGATTTACTCCATTTTCATCATATGTATAACCATCGCTTGTTTTGAAACTTCTAAAAATATTTAAATTCCCGTGATGTTCATAATAAATTCTTGCAAGTTCATAGCAACCCTCCCAAGTTTTAGTTAATCTTTCACTGACAAACTTTAATGTTTCAAATAAATCCATATTTTCTACTTCAATATCAAAAGATACATCTCTTATTTTTATTATTCTTGGAATACCTAACCCTTTACTTTGTATTTCTTTAATTCTATCTTTTAAATTATTTTCTAATTCTTTAATAAATTCATAATTATTTACTAAATCAATTACTACTGGTGCGATGAGTTTTTCAATTATTTCTTCTTTAGGTGTACCTTCTTTTATTTTGATATCTCTTAATTTACACATTTCCATTAATTCTAAAATAGAATATTTTTCTAATTTTTCAAACATCTCTTTTGTGTTTCCTCGAACTGCTAATGTTCTTCCTAATTGTTCAAAAAATACTATATCAGATGTTGTCCCACGTCCCATAATAACCCCATCTACATTAGGTGCATGACTTCCTTCATTATATTGATTTATTGCAAACATTATTCTTAATTTATTATCTGCTTTTTCGCCATCTAATGTTACATCATCATAAAAAGCCTCACGATTTAGTCTTCCTTCTTCGTTCATTTCACTTGTTGTAGTGTAAATTACCATTTCTTCTTCACTTACAATATCCTTAAGCCATTTAAGAGCTTGTCTTTTTATTGTTTCAATATCATTTACACCATTTTCTGAACAAGGTGGACAAAAGTATATATATTTTCCATTTGGTTTTATATTTCTTTTTAAAACATCAAAAATACTAGGAGCTTCGTGTATTCTTCTTTTAACATCTAATAAAATAGCCATATAGTCTTGGTATTCTTTTGATGAAACACCTAATTTTTTTACTCTTTCTTCTAATATTTTTTCTATACCCATTAAATTAGTATATGCAGTTCTATATATTGGTTTAGGTAAAACCCCATCTATCATCGCGTCACACAAATCATATCTACTTACAATTTTAGACGAAAATATTTCATCAGTTTCAGGATTAGCCATATCTCTTTCAAAAGCTGTACCCCTATCTCTTACAGTATAGGCAGTCATACCAAATATTTTCATTTTAGGATGTGTTTCTATTAAAGTGTTGATTCTTTGAGACCACACAGGAGCGCCCAAATGTTGAAATTCATCAAGAATTAGTAACTCACAATTAAGACTTGCTATTTCTTCTTTATTTAATGATACAAAACTTTGATATGTTCTAAATTCTAAATTTGGAAAATCTCTTTTATAATCTAAATTTGGATTACTTTCTACTATCTTTTTTATATGTTCTATAATAGCATTATTTGGTACTACATAAATTGTTTTTTTGGTTTTATTATCATATGCTAGTTGTAAAGCAACATATGTCTTACCAGTACCAGTCGCACTTACAATTCCAACTACATCTTCTCCAGAATTATATGCGTCTCTTACTTTTCTATAATTATTAGCATTATGAGAATATAAGCCAATTTTTTGAAATTCATCATTAGTCATTAATAACCACCTTCATATAATTTTTTGAAACATATTATACTACATTATTTTAATATATTGCAATGATTTTTTGTATTTTAATTTATACAATAAAAAAAACTCTATGTTTTCATAAAGTTTTAACTAATTATTATTAAATTTACTTTCTAATAATTTAATTGGTTTAGATTTATCTGTAAGAATATCACTAATAGATAAGTCATTATGTATTGAGTAAATTATTTGGGCTATATCTTTAGAACAGTCACATACACGTAGCCACTCACTTTTTCTATATTCTTCATTTATATATGATAAGTTAGTAGTATATATACCTTTTAATTTTCCATTTTTGTAGTATTCTTCAAATTTATCTATGCCTTTTGTAAATAAGCAATATGTTACTATTATATATGTATTTTTAACCCCTCTTTTATTAAGTTCATCTATTACATCAAACATACTTCCACCACTAGAAATCATATCATCTACAACTATTGCAGTGTAGCCTTTTAAGTTTTGATTACCACAGTATTCATGGGCGACTACTGGATATTTTCCATCTACTAAAGTGTTGTAATCTCTTTGTTTTATAAATGAACCTGCTTCTCTATGTATTCCATCTACATTAAAAGAGTTAAGATATATATTTCTTCTTCCAGTTGCTCCATTATCTGGTGCTACAAATACAAGTTTTTTCAAGTCTTCTGTATTTAAGTCATTTATAAAATTCTCTAAAATAGTATTAGTACAAAAGAAATTATCAAATTCCATATTTCTTACCGCGTGTTCTACACCTTGATCGTGTGCATCAAATGTTATAAGTGTTTTAACACCATTTATTGTGTCAAGTTCGTGTAACATCATTCCACAAAGTAAGTTTTCTCTTGTATTTTTTCTATGTTGTCTTCCTGCATATAAAAGAGGCATTACTATTCTTACAGACAAAGCATGATTTGAACAAGCACCTATTCCATCTTTTAATTCTGTCATCAAATCATTTGGACTTGTATGATTAATAAAACCTCTCATTTTATATTCTATACTATAATTACCTATATCAGTTAACATAAATAAGTCTTTTCCTCTTACAGTTTCATCTATTTCTACTTTTAAATGACCATCTTCAAAGAAATTCTCTTTAATAGGTATGATAAATGAATAATCATTAGATAAATTATACATTTTTAGTAAATGTTCATTAACTAATTCTCCCAATTCTTTAGCACTTTTAAATACCATAAGTTTTAAATTATCTTTTTTTACTTCTTTCATATAATATAAATCCTCCAACTACAAATTAATTTTACAATACTTTTAATGTAATATAAAAGACTTATTTGTTTAAAATGTTAATAAAATGTAAAAAAGTGGCCTTATAACCACTTTTAATTAGATTTGAATTTTATTATGTAATTTGTTAGTGTATTTCCACTTATAGTATAGCCTTCTTTTAAGTTAAGTGTAACACTTACTTCTAAACCAAATATTTCACTATTCTTTAAAGTTGCTACTTTACCTTCAGCTTTACCAATTGCTTTTGAAAAACTAGGTATTAAAGACATACCGAAGTCTTCAAAATTTTCATCAGTTATATCACTAGCAGTTACTACAACTTCATCCATATTTTCAAAATTCAATTTAAGATTTTCTACATATGGTAAGTTTAAAAGTCTTTGCATTGCAGTTAGAACACCAGAACCTTGTATAGTTGATAATACAGTTTTAGTTGGTGTAGCATATAAAGTTATTACATTTTCATCTACTGTTATATGATATTTAGAATTATCTTTATTATTATTTTCTATAATACTTAGTAATTCTTCACCAAAACTACTAAATAAATTTTTATCTATGATATATTGATTAGTTAAGATAACACTATATTCTTCTTTTACTTTTCTATCAGTAGTTCTTGCTATTTTCTCATCTAATTCAATTAATACACTTAATTTTTCATAGCAGTAATCACTTAATTTTAATGAACCATAATTTTCATTTATTTTTTCTTTTAAGTTATTTAGTTTTTCTACACTATCAATAGTATATACTAAATCATTATAAGTAATTACTATATCTTTTACTTCTTCTTTATTTATTATATTATTTACATTATCTAATAAATATAATACATCTTTAAATAACAATTCTGTATTTTGTAATTCTACTTCTACAACATCAGTTTCTTTATTAAATGATACATTATACATATCACTTTCTTGTATTAATCCATCTATATAATTATCGATGTCTTCAACTATAATTACAAATCTTGCTTCTACTTCAATACCTTCTTTAGTAAATTTATTGTTAAGGCTGAAGTCATATAATTCTCCATCTTTATACCATCCATCAAATGTGTATCCTTCTTTTACTGGATTATCTATCATATTTATTTCTGTGTTTTCTTCTCCAGTTAGTATTTTATATACTTGATTATTTACTTTAAATACTATTGTATTATCATTAACTTTATATTTTGCTTTTAAAGTTATGTTTTCTTTTATATTAGTATTTATATCAAATAATTCTTCTTCGTTATACCAACCTAAGAAAGTATATCCTTCTTTTGTTTCTAATGATGGTATTTCTTCTTCTAATAATTTATCATTATATTCTTTAGTTATTTCTTTTATAGTATTTTCTCCATCTATAAATGTTATATTGAATTTCTTCTTTTCTGCTACTGCTGTTAAATTTAAGTCTTCTTTAACTATTAATGTAACACCATTTTCTAAAGAGTATGTACTTCCATCTAAAAGAGTCCATTTTATAAAATCATAACCTTCTAATAATGTAGCAGTTAAATCAATTGATGTACCATAATAATATTCATTACTTTCTGGAACTTCTTCTATTCCAGTTGTTTTGTTAAATTCTACATTATATTTATTTCTACTATAATATACTGAAACTACTGTACTTCCATCAGGTGAAACCAACCCACCTTCTTCTTTATCGTAAGAGAAGCCTTCTATTTCTTCTTTAGGTATAACTACTTCTTCATTTGTAACACCAGTTATTGTAACTTCTTCATATGTTTTGTATTCTCCATTTAAGTCCATTAGATATTTTCTTAATGTTACTAATGTATCTGTACTAGGAATTGCACTTGCAGTTAATTCTAAATTTTCAGCTGGCATATTAAATGTATATGTTTTATCTTTTACACCATTAGACCAACCATCAAATGTATAGCCAGTAAGTACTTTTGCATCTATTCTTACTTCTTCATTATAATAGAATTCTCCACTTCCAGTAAGTTCTTCTATAAATTCATTTGTATTGTTAAGTTTTAAAGTATATTTATTTCTTTCATAATAGTATCTTATTGCAGAAGAACCATCTTCATTTACTATTGTTTCTTTTGTAGCAGGAGTAGTAAATCCAACATAATTTTTAGGGCTTACACTTACATTAGCTCCAATTTGACCTTCATATGTGTCAGTTTCAGTTGGATAACTAGAATATGTACCACCAGTATTCATTAAGTAATGTTCAACTTTATATGAAGCAGTTGTATTCTTTTCCCATTTTGCTACTATTACAGTGTTGTTTTTTATTAATGTATCAAATGAAAATTTTGCATTATTTACATACCATCCTACAAATGTGTAACCTACTCTTGTAGGATCTTCTCTTGTATTTACTTTTTCATTGTATTTAACTTCTTCTTTTACAGTTTCAGTACCTGTATCCCAAGTAACTGTATAAGTTTTAATTTCCCATTTAGCAGTTAATGTTATGTCTTCTTCTATTGGCTCATCAAAGTCAAATTTTTCTATACCATTATACCAACCTAAAAAAGTATAACCTTCTCTTTTTGGTTCTTTTGGTTCTTTTAATAATTTACCTTCTTTTACATTTTCTTCTTTATATATTTTACCTTCTACTTTTAAAGTTACTTCGTATTTAGGCTTTTTAAAGAATACAAATAATAATATTACAGCAATTATTATAACTAAAGTGACAATTGCAATAACTACTTTATTTCCTTTAGTATTATTCTCCATATTTTAATGCCCCCTCCTTATATTAAGGCAAAACTCGCCTCCTAGGAAACGAGTTTACTTTTTTTTATTTTTAATTATTACTAAATAATAATGAATAACTTACAGAGTATTCGCTACCTGACTCACCATAGTATAGTAAGATTGATGCGTTTCTATTAATTATTTCTTGATAAGTCATAGTTGATAATTCATCTACATCTAATCTTCCAGTTACAGCAGCATTGTTTTTCATACTAGCTATTATTCTAGCAGCCATTTTATATACATGATTTGCATCAGCATAATCATCTTTGTTAAATGTTAAATTTGTTCCATTTATTTGAAGTTCTATTTTACTAGTTCCTTCAGTTAAAGTATTGAATATATTAAGTAAAGGTGAATCTTCTAAATTTTCTTCATCCATAAATTCAGCTATTACACCAGTAGTATCTGCTACTACAAATTCAACTGTATTTGTATCTTCATCATATTTTACTTCACTTATTTCTTGAACAGTTATAGCATCATTTACTTCAGTTATTTTTTCAGTTATTTTAGCATCATTTTCTGCTTCTTTAACTTCTTTTAATGCATTACCTAAAAATTCTAATGTATATTCAATAGTTACTGGACCATCTGCATTATCATATCCATTAACATCATATGTAACAGTTATAGTTACAGTTGATCCTCCGTCATTACCAACAACATCAGCATATATTAATGAACTTGCATTAGTTTTATTTACACCATTATTTTGAGCTAATTTTAATAATAAGTCTTTAGCTAGTGTAACTACATCAGTGAAATTTGTTACAGTGTAACTTTGTCCACCAATTGTATATTCAGCTTTAGTAGCTCCTTTAGTAACTTCTTTAAATACTTCTGTTATAGTATTTTTATCTATTCCACCTAATTCTAACATTTCTACTAGACTATTTTCTAGTCCACTATCGTTAACATTAAATGTTAATTTTTCATCTTCAAAAGTAACACTTTCTAAAGCATCATAACTTTCTAATGAAGATGATACAGATTCTTTATATGAATTTAATACTTCATCATTATTTTCTTTTGTTAAATTTGTTGCTTCTTCTTTAGTTAAATCAGTAACAAATTCTAATGTATATTCAACTACTTGAGTTAAACCTTCAGTTACATAAGTTACTCTAACTTTAGCACTGCTATTTTCTACATCTTTGTAAGTTAAACTACTAGCAGCAGTTTTATCTACACCATTTTCTCTAGCAATTGATAATAATAATTCTCTTGCTAATGCTACTGGATCTGTTCCTTCTTCTACTTCTTTAGTAACTGCATCAGAGTAATCTCCTTTTACAGTATAAGTAAGAGTTGTAGCATCAGTAGAAAATGTACTAAATAATTCATCTATATCAGTAACTTCTAAAAAGTCTTTTAAACTTTCATTTAGTCCATCTTTATTAACAGTAAATGTTACTGTGTTTTTTTCTTCATCATAGGAAACAGTCTTTAATATTTGTTTTCCTTCACCATTTGTATAAGTAGGTAAAACACTACCTAATTCAGTTTCATATTGATTAATACGTCCATCATTTAATGTATCAATATTTTCTACATTAATACTTTCTCCGTCTATTTTTGTTATAGTATAATTTTTACCATTTATTTGAGAAATAGAAGTATCTAAATATTCTTTTTTCTCTAAAATAGTATCTGGATCTTCTCTTTTAACAGTTCTGTTACCCATAGGTCCACCTATATAGAATATTGGCATTACTTCACCCATATGGCTTATACCATATTCAGTTTGAGCTTTTGCATAATACATAGGTTGTAATTTAACTTTATTATTATTAAGTTGGTATAAATGATTACCTATGACTGTAAAAAGTTCACCATTACATACGCTTCCTTCAGCACATGTGTTTTGATAACCACCAAAGTTATCTAGATCAATTTCAGCTGCATTAACTTTTGATGCACCTAAAGATACAACACTAATTAATGCAATACCTAATAATATCTTTTTCATTTTTAATAATTCCTTTCTAAATTTTTAATTTGCTTCACTTACAGCATAAACTGTCTCATCATGACCATCAAATGTCATATCATATACTGCACCAGGTTCATAATCCATCGCGTAAGCTCCACCATTTTGTCCATGGTTATTTCCATAACGAGCAACTATATTACTTCCATGTTTTACTATTGAATAATTTTCAGCACCATTTACATGGATAACTGGCATAAATTCTTCATATTTAGTGTAAGTATAAGTTGATGCTGGAATTATATGATCAACACTTTTTGATTCTGATAAACCGCCACATGTAATTTGATATGTTGCATTAACTCTGCTTTCACCTAGTGCCCTGTAAACTTTAGTTACTAAATAATTGTTATCCATTTGACTGCCTTCTGGTACACCATTATAACTTGTTATAGATATAGCACAACCATTAGAACTATAATCATTTATATTTACTTCATTGCCTCTTTCAATAGTCTTACCTACTACTGAATTTAAAGCAGCATTCATATTAGCCCTGTCTTGTGTTATAACGTATACAGTTACAGTTGCAGTTTTACCACCAACAGTTACAGTAATATAAGCAGTACCTTCGCTAATAGCAGTTATTCTTCCACCACTTACAGTCGCAATACCACTATTACTTGTTGTCCAAGTTAGATTCTTGTCAGTCGCATTACTTGGTCTTACAGTTGCTGTTACAGTAAATGTTTCTCCAACTATTAAAGTTATTTCAGATCTGTTAAGACTTACTCCTGTTACAGATAAATCAATCTTTTTACAAGAACAATCCGCACTATCGGCATTTACTAATTCGTAGCCTTCTTCACAAGTTAATTTACATACATTTTCCCCAGTACCAGACCATTTAGCATATAAAGTAAAACTCTTTGTTACTTCAGTATCAAAATCGTATTCTTCTTTATCGCTAAGGCTTAAGTACCATCCAGCAAAAGTATATCCATCTCTAGTCGGGTCGGTAGGTTCTTTAACTTTACCTCCCTCTTTAACTGTTTGACTAGCAACTACAGAACCACCATTTGAATCAAATGTTACTGTGTATTCTTTAGTTTTCTTAGAACAACTACATGCAGTTACAAATAAGCATGTTAGCACTAGCAATATACCAATCCTTAACTTTTTCATTTTTTCTCCTTTCCTAAGGAAACAAAATTCAAAAAAACTAACCCAATTTTAAGATTTAAACGTTAAAAGGAACATAATCCCTTCTATCGGAAATCTTACAAGAAAGAGATTAATTTTATAACAAACTGCCTCCTTTAATTACATTTTTTATTTTATCATTTATTTACTTTTTGTCAATACAAAGATGTATTAAAATAGTCAAATTCAGTAAACTTTACATTATTTACATAAATACAGAAATTTTTGTTTCTCATAACATCTTTAATTTTGTATATTAGTTTGCACTTTTTAAATTTTATGTTTTCTAATTTTCTTTCTAAAAGTAATTTTCTTAATCTATATTTATGTATTTTAACTTCTTCTATTATTTGCAATATTAAAAATATGAACACCAAAATTAAAAATATCTTATTATCAAAAAATAACACTAAAGGTAAAAATATTATACTAATTATTATAGTTATTTTATGACTTTTTTCATAAGGAATTATTAAATCTAAAATATTGTTTAGTATTTTAGCTCCATCTAAAGGTAATATAGGAAGTAAATTAAAAGACAAAAGAAGAGTATTGATCATTTTTATATTATTATAAGTGTTTATTCTAACAAAGCCATTTTTATACAAAATGCATATTAATATAAAGAATAATACTTGTACTAATGGACCAGATATAACCATAATTAATTCTTTAAAAATGTTCAAATTTAATTTTTCATCTAATATAGTAACTCCACCAAACATATAGATTCTCACTTCTTTAACATTAAGCTTTAATAAAACACTTGCAAGAAAATGTCCCATTTCATGTATTAGAATTATCAATATAGTAAGAAAAACTATTTCAAAATAACCTGATAAAAATGATAACAAAATAATTATATAAGTAGTTATATCTATTTTTATTTTACTTAATATATGTGTTGTAATCTAATGTTTCTCCTTCTTTTTCAAATTTTAAGTATAATTCTTTATTAGCAGTACCTATTATCTTACCTTTTTCTATATAATCGTATATTTTACAGTCACTTTGATTTATAAAACCATATGTAACATCTATCCCATTACTTTGTTGTACTATAATTACATTTCCTAAATCTTCTTTTTCTCCAATAAATACTACTAATCCACTTTCTAATAATTTGACGTTATAGTTTTCATCAATTTCTAATTTAACCCCATCCATATAATCAGTTTTATCATAATATATTAAATCTACATTACTACTTACACTTTCTTTTTTATCTATTACTTTATCTTTAATATCTAAAAAGTATTTCTTATATATTTTATTTAATTTAGAAAAATTATAATTAGTAGTAAATACATATTTATTAATATAATCTTTCATATTTTTACTAATATTACAACTTATCAATATTATTAAGACTAAAGTAGTAGTTATTAAAACTCTTTTTATTATACTTTCTCTATATGTATTTGTTTTCTTTTCTTTTTTGTTAGTTTTTTTACTTTCTAAATAATCTTCTAAAGTCACTTTTATTCACCCTAGATAATTATATGAATTTAATACTTTAAAAATAACTTGAATAATATTAAAGTATTTGAGAAAATATATGTATGAAAAAGATAAGTGAAAGTTTAGTTATAGAAAAGAAAAGTAAGTTTTATTCTTTTAGATATGAAATAGATAATATAGATGAAGTTAATTCTATTTTAGAAAGTTTAAAAAAAGAACATAAAAAAGCAAGACATATTTGTTATGCCTATAAATTTGGTAATATAGAAAAAAAGTATGAGGATAAAGAACCAGTAAACACAGCAGGTTTACCTATATTAGAAGTTATAAGAAACAACAATTTAGATAAAACTTTAATAGTTGTTGTAAGATATTTTGGAGGAACTTTATTAGGTAGAGGACTTCTTACAAGAACTTACAGTAAAGCTAGTAGAAATACTATTAGTAACAAAATTTAGGTATTTAAAATATACTATTATAGAAGTACTCATTAAGGGATTTAATGATTAAAGTACTTCTTTTTTTAACTTACAAATAATTTTCCTAATACTTTAAATATATTAGATAAACCTTCGTTAAAAAAGTCTTCAAAAAACTTACTTGTATTATACCCTAGTTTACTTACTTTATTTTGATAGTTTTCAGTATTATTTGTTATGTAATCACTTAATGTAACATCTTTTCCTTCAGAAATGTCACTTTCAAATTTGTCCATTGCTTCTTTAGTTAACACCATTTTATTGTATTCTTTATATTGATAGTAGCCACCCTTTAATAAAGTATACATACCTATATAGATACCAAATAATATAGTGATAAATATTAAAAAAGGATTTTTCTTTTTCTTTTTCATACCCCCACCTCTTTAGATATGATTTCTTTTAGTGCTTTTGCTATAACTTCTAAAGTATTATTAACTTCTTCTATTTTATTATCTACTCCACCTACTTCTAATAAGACACCCTTTCCATCTAAATTTGGATTATACACCCCATATACAGGCTCATCATCTGATTCGTCTAAAATGCCTCTTGATAAACCATAGTAATCTCTATCTAAAATCTCATTAATGCTTTCTGCAAAACCTTCATTGTTTTGTGTATGTTCAAAACCTTTTACAACAAGTACTCTAGCATATGGAAGATTATCAAATTCACTATATGTAACTGCATAAGAAGCACTGTCACGATGGAGATCTATCATATATTTAATAGATGGATACTTTTCTTTAGCAAGTCTTGCAAAATATTCACTCGCGTGATAACTACTATTATAATTCATATTATTGTTATCTAAATATTCTTTTATATTATTAGTTTCTACTAAAGCAGTTATTCCTAAATCTTCTAATTTTTCTCTTAAAATATAAGAAGCAATCATAACATTAGGTGTTACAGAATAATCATATGGGGTAACACTTTTATATTCTTCTAATTGATGTGAATTATAAATATATACTAAAGGATTATATATTTCTTTTACATTTGGATCTTCTACATAACTACTACTTGCATTTTCATAACTAAAACCATCTTCTATAATACTACTAAAAACACTCAAATTATTTTTATCTACTATTTTATTTAAACCATTATATAAAATATACTTTGGACTTATAAGCTTATTTTTAATGTCTTCATATATATAATTATCACTTTTAGATATTTCTTTTAAGAAACTACTTAAAAAATACTCTTTTGTATTATCATTAATTATAAGTTTTATACTACAAATAAAAGATATAACAAATAAAACTATATATATAGTTAGTCTATTGTTATTTTTATTGTTTTTTAAATACATTTTCATATAATCACCAAACCAATTATATATTAATGTATATGAAAGATTTGTCGAAAAATACTAGAAAATTCTATTTATTGAAATACTTACTATACTACTTAAATCATCTACTATTTTATCTATATCTTTTGTAGTAATTAATAAACTTTCTTTGTTTTTAACTATGTCTTTTAGATTTATTAATGTAGGTATTCCAATACTTATTATATTTGTTTTAATTGTTTTTTTAGATATTTCTTGTTTTTTTATATTGGGTATTACTAATCCTCCAGTAGAAAGTTGTATAGATGAACCTAGTCTATTTATATCGTTTGTATATAATGAATCAAAGATAACTACTAAATCTACTTCTAAAAGATTAACAACAGATTTTATGAAATCGATGCTCTTTATATTAGTTAGACCTTCTACATCTTTATAGATTTTGTATGTATTACCCTCGACTACTAATTTTTCTATCATTAAATAGCCAAATTTATCACAAGTTATTTCTTTATTACCAAGACCTATAAAAAGAACTTTAGATTTATTATTTAATTTTAAATATTTAAGTAATTCATTTATATTATTTATTAAAACATTTATAAGTTCTTCTATTTTATTAGATATGTTATTTTTATTAAAAGATATAGTTATGTATTTACCTTTAAATCTATTTATAGTTCTAGCTTCTTTAGTATTAAGTGTTACTGTATTAATTATGAAGCCTTCTTTAGTCTTTTCTTCTTTAGAATATTTAGTTTTATTTATTAGTTTTTCACTTTCTTCTATAAACATATTATCTTTGTACATTTTTTCCACC
This sequence comes from uncultured Bacilli bacterium, assembly GCA_947631345.1. The sequence goes on from CANRKW010000018.1 coordinate 13,390, forward strand.
TATTATTAAAATGAAGTTTTTTGTTGCTTTTTATACACTTTTTTGATAAAATCAACTTGTACTTAAAAGGGAGGTGCAAAAAGTGGCAAATATTAAAAGTGCTAAAAAAAGAATAGTAACAAGTAGAAAAAGTGCAGTTTTAAATAATGATGTTAAAAAATGTATGAAAACTAGTATTAAAAAATTTGAAAAAAGCCTAGAATCTAATAATGCAGAAGAAGCAAAAAATAAATTAAATACAGCTATTAAAAATATAGATAAAGCTATGGCTAAAGGCGTGATTAAGAAAAACACTGCAAGTAGATATAAGTCAAACATTACATTGAAATTTAACAAATTAAGTAGCAAGTAATTGCTATTTTTTATGCTTGTATTTAGTTAAAAAGTATGATAGAATTTAATTGTGGTGATAAAGTAAGATTAAAAAATTTTTCTTACTCATAACATCACCTTTCTTTCTGTGATAATTAAGTGTTTGGTAATTGCCAAACATTTTTTACTATTTTTTTATTATTTTTTACTTGAAATTTTTACTACTTTTTGCTATTATGAATACAGAAGAGAAATCTTCATAAAATAAAAATGGAACGTTCGACTTGCTATGTTGGGCGTCACCTCAATGTGTGACACACCTAACTCTAGATGTAATCAAAACATTTAGTTAGGTGTTTTTATTTTATTCATAGAAGTTTATTAAGAAGGTATAATAGAATAAAAATTATTATAATAAGCAATACTATTAAATAGTCTTTCTTATTCACAATAACCACCTCCCTTTGTAATAGCCCCCTGATTTTACGAGATGGTGACACCCAACTAGTTTACTAGTTCCAAAACAATTGTATCATCTATTAGATGACTTGTCAAACACTTTTTTGCTGTTTTTTATTATTTTTTTACTTGAAATTCCTACTACTTTTTGATATTATGAATACAGAAGAGAAATCTTCATAAAATAAAAATGGAACGTTCAACTTGGCTTGTTGGATGTCACCTATATGGTTGACACACCTAACTCTAGATGTAATCAAAACATTTAGTTAGGTGTTTTTATTTTATTTTTATTATAAATGTTTGTCAATGATGTTTAATAAAATAAAAATTATTATTAAAAGCAAAACTATTAAATAGTCTTTCTTACTCACAATAACCACCACCCTTTCTGTAACCAAAACACACCGTAATTTATCAGATGGTGACACCCAACTAGTTTACTAGTTCCAAAACAATTGTATCATCTATTAGATGACTTGTTAAA
>CANRKW010000019.1 GCA_947631345.1 uncultured Bacilli bacterium
TGCTCCAGTTGGACGTAAAGGACCAATGACACCTTGGGGTAAACCAGCACTTGGTTTAAAAACACGTAAAACAAAAAAATCTAGTGAGAAATTAATAGTTTCTCATAGAAAGAAATAAGAAAGGAATTTGTGAGTATGTCAAGAAGTTTAAAAAAAGGACCATATGCATTTGATAGACTTTTAACTAAAGTTAAATCTTTAAATGAAAGTGGCAAAAAAGAAGTAATAAAAACTTGGTCACGTCGTTCAACAATCTATCCTGATTTCGTTGGACATACATTTGCAGTACATAATGGAAAAGACTTTATTCCTGTATATGTAACTGAAGACATGGTAGGACACAAACTAGGCGAATTTGCTTTAACTCGTAAGTTTGGTGGACACGCTGGCGAAAACAAATAGGAAGGTGAAATAATGGAAACTTATGCAATACATAAAGGTGCCATGATTGCCCCTAGAAAAGCAAGAATGACACTTGACCTTATAAGAGGAAAAAACGTGCGTGATGCTCGTGCTATATTAAAAACAACTAACACAAAAGGTAGTCGTCTAATAGAAAAAGTCCTTAACAGTGCTGTAGCAAATGCAGTAAATAATTTAGGACTAGATGAAAACAAGTTATTTATAAATGAAACATATATAAATGAAGGTACAACTCTAAAAAGAAGCAAAATAGCTTCACGTGGAAGTGTAGATAGAAGAGATAAAAGAACTAGTCATATATACGTAAGTGTAAGTGACAATAATAAAGAAGTGGAGGACTAGAGTATGGGACAAAAAGTAAGTCCAGTTGGACTTAGAATAGGAATCAATAAAGACTGGGAAAGTAAATGGTATGCTCCAAGTAAAGACTTTTCAAAATACTTAAATACAGATATTAAAATTCGTAAGTATTTAGATAAAGCCTTAAAAGGAAGTTCAGTTTCTAGTATTGTAATTGAAAGAAATAAAAAGAGAACAAACGTAATAATCAACACTTCAAAACCAGGTGTAGTAATTGGCCGTGGTGGTGAAGAAATAGAAAAACACAAAAAAGCCTTAAGTAAATTAACTGGTGAAGACATATATATTTCAATAGTAGAAATAAAAGTACCAGACTTAAATGCAGCACTAGTAGCAGAAAGTATTGCAGTACAAATTGAAAATCGTGCTTCATACAGAGTAGCCCAAAAAAGAGCTATAAGAAATACTATGAAAGCAGGAGCAAAAGGAATCAAAACTCAAGTATCAGGAAGATTAAATGGTGCTGAAATAGCAAGAAGTGAAGGATACACTGAAGGAACAGTTCCACTACATACACTAAGAGCAGATATAGATTATGCACATAAAGAAGCAGACACAATTTATGGAAAAATTGGTGTAAAAGTTTGGATCTATAAAGGTGAAATCCTTCCTACTAAGAAAACTAAAGGAGGGGTTAAAGATGTTACTACCAAAGAGAACTAAATACAGAAAACCTCATCGTGTAAGTTACGAAGGAAAAGCAAAGGGTAAAAACGTATTATCATTTGGAGAATATGGACTTGTTGCAAAAGAAGGAGCCTACGTTTCAAGTAGACAAATAGAGGCTGCTCGTGTTGCTATTACAAGAGAGATGAAGAAAGCTAAAAGTGGTAAATTATTTATAAATATATTCCCTCATTTAGCAAGAACTAAAAAACCTTTAGAAGTTCGTATGGGAAGTGGTAAAGGTAATGTAGAAGAATATGTAGCAGTAGTAAAGACAGGAAAAATAATGTTTGAACTTAGTGAAGTTCCAGTTGAAACTGCAAGAGAAGCCTTCCGTTTAGCAAGTCATAAATTACCAATAAAAACAAAATTTATTATGAAAGAAAGTGGTGAAGTTAATGAAAACTAGTGAAATAAGAAATATGACCACTGAAGAAATAAACAAAAAAATAAAAGAAATTAAAGAAGAATTATGGAATTTACGTTTTAGTGGTGCCACTGGCAATTTAGAAAAGCCACATAGAATAAAAGAATTAAGACATGATGTTGCAAGACTTAAAACAGTACTAAACGAACGTAAGGAAACTGAGTAGGAGGTACTATGGAAAAGCTAAAAGAAACAGTAGTAGGCAAAGTAGTAAGTACATCTATGGACAAAACAATAACAGTTTTAGTAGAGACTTACAAAAAGCACCCACTATACAAAAAAAGAGTAAAATATAGTAAAAAATATAAAGCACATGATGAAGAAAATAAAGCTAAAGTAGGAGACACAGTTAAAATAGTAGCATGTCGTCCACTTAGCAAAACAAAAAGATATATGTTAGATAGCATAGTTACAGAAGCTATCATACTTTAGAAAGGAACGTGAGTATTATGGTACAACCAGAAAGTCGCTTAAAAGTAGCAGATAACTCTGGTGCTCGTGAAATATTAGTTATTAGAGTACTAGGTGGCTCTTTTGTAAGAAGCGGAAATATTGGAGACGTAGTAGTAGGAACTGTTAAAAAAGCAATACCTAACTCAAACGTTAAAAAAGGAAAAGTCGTAAAAGCAGTTATAGTTAGAACAGTACAAGGCGTAAAAAGACCAGATGGAAGTTATATCAAATTTGATGATAATGCTTGTGTTCTAATTAAAGATGATAAAAGTCCTGTTGGAACACGTGTTCTAGGACCTGTCGCTCGTGAACTTCGTGATAAAGACTTTATGAAGATCGTTTCACTAGCGCCAGAAGTATTATAGGAGGTTACATTTGTGAAAATTAAAGTTGGCGATAAAGTAAGAGTAATTACTGGAACAAACAAAGGAAAAGAAGGAAAAGTATCAAAAGTTTTAAGAGATGAAAACAGAGTATTAGTAGAAGGTATTAATATTGTAAAAAAACACATTAAACCTGGAAAAACTAATGAAACTGGTGGAATACTTGAAACTGAAGCTCCTATCCACATTTCAAATGTACAAGTTATAGGAAAAGAAACTGAAACAAAGAAAAGCTCTAAAGAGACAAAAAAAGAATCAAAACCTAAAAAAGAAACAAAAAAAGAAAGTAAGTAAATAGGAGGCAAATAATGGAAACATTAAAAAAATTATATGATGAAGAAATCGTGCCTGCTCTAACAAAAAAGTTTGGATACACTACTAAAATGGAAGTGCCTAAACTTGAAAAAATAGTACTAAATATGGGAGTAGGAGATGCTACTACCGACTCTAAATACCTAGATGCTGCAGTAAAAGAACTTGAAGTAATCGCAGGACAAAAACCTGTAATTACAAAAGCAAAAAAATCAATCGCAGGATTTAAAGTAAGAGAAGGAAATAAAATTGGATGTAAAGTTACATTAAGAGGAGACAGAATGTACATATTCTTAGAAAAACTAATCAAAATCGCGCTTCCTCGTGTACGTGACTTTAGAGGAATATCAAAATCTAGTTTTGATGGAAGAGGAAACTATACTTTAGGAATAAAAGAACAACTTATATTCCCAGAAGTTGACTACGATGAAGTAATTAAAACAAGAGGCCTTGATATAGTTATGGTAACAACTGCTAAAACAAATAAAGAAGCCCTTGAATTATTAAGTAGTTTTGGTTTACCATTTAGAAAATAAGGAGGTCAAAGTGGCAAAGACAAGTAAAAAAGTAAGTTGGAAACGCGGAGGTAAATATGAAGTTAGAAATTACACAAGATGCGAAAGATGCGGAAGACCTCACGGAGTATTAAGAAAATTTGGACTATGCCGTATATGCTTTAGAGAATTAGCTTATAAAGGGCAAATACCAGGCGTTAAAAAGTCTAGTTGGTAAGAAGGGAGGACTAAATTATGGTAAACGATATAATTGCAGATATGCTTACTAGAATTCGTAATGCAGTTGCAATGAAATATAAAACAGTTACAGTACTTAGTTCTAAAATGACTAAAGAAATATCAGAAATATTAACAAATGAAGGATTTATCGAATCTTATGAAATAGTTAAAGATGGATCAAAAGAAACATTAACATTAAATTTAAAATATGGACCAAGAAAAGAAAAAGTTATAACAGGCTTAAAAAGAATAAGTAAACCAGGTTTAAGAGTATATGTAAAATCAACAGAAGTTCCAAGAGTATTAAATGGTCTTGGTATAGCTATAATATCAACTTCTAAAGGTATAATGACAGATAAGGAAGCAAGAAAAGCAAACTTAGGTGGAGAAGTTCTTGCATATATTTGGTAAGGAGTTAATATGAGTAGAATTGGAAAAAGAATCTTAACTATACCTGAAAAAGTAGAAGTAAATGTTACTAATAATAATGTAACAGTTACAGGGCCTTTAGGAAGTTTAAGTTTAGATATAAAACCTGGAATTAATGTTAAAGTAGAAGAAAATAAAGTTTTAGTTGAAAGAGAAAATGACACAAAAGAATTAAAACAATTACATGGAACTACAAATGCTAATATAAATAATATGTTAATTGGAGTTAGTACTGGATTTAAAAAAGAAATGGAAATAAATGGTGTAGGTTATAAATTTGCTGTTTCAGGAAGTACCCTAACAATAAGTGCTGGATATAGCCATCCAGTAAAAATGGAAGCACCAAAAGGAATAAAAATTGAAAGTCCAAGTGCTACAGAACTTGTAGTAAGTGGATTTGATAAACAATTAGTTGGAGAATTCGCGTCTTTAGTTCGTAAAGTTCGTATGCCAGAACCTTACAAAGGAAAAGGTATAAAATATAAAGATGAACACATAAGACGTAAGGAAGGAAAGAAAGCTGCATAAGGGAGGTAAAATATGATAAAAAAAGAATCAAGAAATGTTAATCGTCAAAAAAGACATGAACGTATTAGAAAAAATTTATCTGGAACTAGTAATGTACCAAGACTAAATGTATTTAGAAGTAACACAAATATCTATGCTCAAATAATAGATGACGAAACTGGTAAAACATTAGTAAGTGCCTCATCTTTAGATATGAAATTAAAGGGAAACAACAAAAATGTTGCTGAACTTGTAGGAACTGAAATAGCTTCTCGTGCATTAAAGAGTGGAATTACTGAAGTAGTGTTTGATCGTGGTGGCTACAAATATCACGGAAGAATACTTGCCCTAGCAGAAAAAGCAAGAGAAACTGGACTTAAATTCTAAAGGGAGGAAATATGAAAGAGAACAAATTAGAAAGAAAAAATAAAAAAGAATTTACTAAAAAAAGTCCATATGAAGAAAAAGTCATATCAATAGGACGTGTTTCAAAAACAACTAAAGGTGGACGTAATATGAGATTTACTGCTACAGTTGCTGTTGGAGACAGAAAAGGTAGTGTAGGTCTTGGAACAGGAAAAGCAAATGAAGTTCCAGAAGCTATTTCTAAAGCTATAAAAGCAGCAGAAAAAAATGTAATAAAAGTTAATCTTGTAGAAGATAGAACATTATCACATGAAGTAATAGGTACTTGTGGTGCTGCAAGAGTACTAATAAAACCTGCAAAAGCCGGTAGTGGTATTATAGCAGGAGGACCTGTTCGTAATGTACTAGAACTTGCTGGGGTAAAAGATATAGTATCAAAATCCCTTGGAAGTAATACACAAATAAATACTGCAAAAGCAGCAATGGATGCATTAAGACAACAAAGAAGTGCATCTCATATAGCAAGCCTTCGTGGTAAAAAAGTAGAGGAGATTATAGGATAATGAAATTAAATGAACTAAAAAACCATCCTGGATCTACTCACAGAAGTAAAGTAGTTGGTAGAGGTCCAGGCTCAGGTCACGGAAAAACAAGTGGACGTGGAGAAAAAGGACAAAAAGCTCGTTCAGGAGCAAGCATCAAACCATGGTTTGAAGGTGGACAAAATCCACTATACAAAAGAATTCCAAGTAGAGGATTCAACAATGCAAGATTTACTACAAGATATGCAGTAGTAAATGTAAGCGATTTAGAAAGATTTGAAGAAAACTCAACAGTAACACCAGAACTTCTAAAAAGTACTGGACTTGTAAAAAAAGAATTAAATGGTATAAAGATACTAGGAAGTGGAACACTTACTAAAAAATTAACAGTAAAAGCAAATCTTTTTACTAACAGTGCTATTAATAAAATAGAAAGTGTCGGTGGAAAAGTAGAGGTGATTTAAGTGTTTGCAACATTTAAGCAAATATTTAAGAAAACTAACAAAGACCTAAGAAATAGAGTATTATTTACAATAGCTGCCCTTTTCATATTTGCTTTAGGTAATGCTATAACAGTTCCAGGAATGAGTGCTATAACAGAAGATTTAGGATTTTTAGAGTTACTTAATGCTATGAGTGGTGGAGGACTAAAACAATTTAGTATTTTTGCCCTAGGTGTAATGCCTTATATAACTGCATCTATTATAATGCAAGTACTTCAAATGGATATAATGGGTATTTCTTACTTCAAAGACCTAAAAGAAATGGGTGAAGAAGGAAGAAGAAAGATAAACAGAATAAATCGTTATCTTGGAATAATATTTGCCTTTGTAGAAGGTTATATATATTCATTAATGTTTATGGGTAAAACTGGTAGTGCTCTAGATTATGTAGAAGTTAGTGTAATATTAACAGCAGGAACGGCTTTCTTACTATATTTAGGAGATGAAATAACAAATAAAGGTATAGGAAACGGAATAAGTTTGATAATAATGGCTGGTATTATAAATACAGTACCATCTATGATGATACAAGCTTTCCAAAGTTTACTTACAAATACATCTAATACAGTAGTAGGAATAGTAGCATTTATAATATATATAATTCTTTATATAGGAATTGTTATTGGAGTTATATATGTTCAAGAAGCTGAAAGAAGAATACCTATTCAATATTCTAATAGAAGTGGTGCAACTTACAAAAACTCAGGTTCATTTTTACCACTTCGTATAAATTCAGCAGGAGTAATGCCTGTAATATTCGCATCAGCTATATTAGCAATACCTACAATACTTACAAGAGTTATAAAAAATGATGGATTCAAATTATTTATAAATAAATATTTAACTACAACAACACCAGTTGGATTTATAATATATATTTTACTAATAATCGCATTTACTTATGCTTACACTTATGTAGCGGCAGTAAATCCAGAAGATTTATCTAAAAATTTAAATAAACAAAATGCATACATCCCAGGAATTAGACCAGGAACAGAAACAACAAAATATGTAAGTAAAGTATTAAGCAGAATAACATTTATGGGTGCAATATTTATAGCAGTTTTTGCTGCAATTCCAATTATATTCTCTTGGGTAATGACAGATTTACCAAGCACAGTTTCATTAGGTGGAACAAGTATACTAATTGTTGTAGGTGTATTATTAGAAACATATAAACAATTAGAAAGTTCAGTAGCATCCCGTACATATAGGAGGTAAAATGAACATTATATTTATAGCCCCACCTGCTGCAGGAAAAGGAACATATAGTAAACTCTTAAAAGAAAGATACCACTTTAATCATATAAGCGCGGGAGAACTTTTAAGAAGTGTTGCAAATTCTAATTCTCCTTTTTCTAAAGAATTAAATGAAATAATGTCTAAAGGTGAAATGGTAAATGATGAATTTTTAGCAAAATTAATAGAAGAAAAATTAAAAAGTCTAGATTTAAGTGTTCCATTTATAATGGATGGTTATCCTAGAAAATTAAATCAAGTAAAAGATTATGAAAAAATACTAAAAAAATTAAATCTAGATTTAACTTCTATAATATATATTGACATTGATAAAGAAACTGGATTAAAGAGAAAATTAAGTAGAATAGTTTGTAACAATTGTGGTAAAAGTTATAATTTAAGTGAAGAAACACTAAAACCTAAAGTAGATGGTATTTGTGATAATTGTAAAAGTCCTTTAGTAGTTAGAAATGATGATACTAAAGAAGCATATGAGAAATTATATGATACTTACATAAATGAAACAAAACCAGTACTAGAATACTATAAAAGTATTAATAAATTACATAGAGTCGATGGAACTAAAAAACCAGAAGAAACATTTAAAGAAATAACAGATTTCTTAGGAGTAAATAATGGTTAGTATAAAAACTAAAGAAGAAGTAGAACTAATGAATTATGCTGGAAAAGTATGTTACGATTTATTAGAATTAATGAACGATTACATAAAACCTGGCATAAGTACAAAAGAATTAGACAAAATAGCAGAAGACTTTATAAGAAGCAAAAACTGCACTCCTTCATTTTTAGGTTATGAGGGGTATCCTGCTTCAATGTGCACTTCAATAAATGATGAAGTAGTTCATGGAATACCTAGTGAAAAGAGAATCTTAAAAAATGGAGACATTGTAAAACTTGATGTAGGAGCTTGCTATAAAGGATATCACGCAGATACAGCAAGAACTTATAAAGTAGGTAATGTTTCTAAAGAAAAAGAAGACTTAATGAAATATACTAAAGAAGCACTTTATAAAGGATTAAGTGTAGTAAAAGAAGGAATAAAACTAAATGAGGTTTGTGCAAGTATTGAAAGTGTAGCAAAGTCCCATGGATATGGTGTAATACGTGAACTTACTGGGCACGGCATTGGTACCACTGTTCATGAAGACCCATACATCCCAAATTACAGCAACAATGAAAGTGAACTCATTTTAAAAGAAGGGATGACTTTAGCAATCGAGCCTATGTTTAGTTTAAAAGGAAGAAAAGTGTGGATGCTAGAAGATAATTGGACAATAGTAACACAAGATGGGAGCGTATCAGCTCATTATGAACACACTATAGTAGTAACAAAAGAAGGTTACAAAATACTGACAGGAGAGTGAGTAAATGGCAAAAGAAGGTTATATAGAAGCTGAAGGAAAAGTATTAGAAGTCTTACCAGGTGGTGACTTCAAAGTAGAATTAACAAACGGTCATATTGTAGAAGCTCGCGTTTCTGGAAAAATGCGACTAAACCTAATTCGTATCTTTCCAGGTGATACAGTATTACTAGAAATCCCAATTTGTGATTTAACACGTGGGCGTATAATATATAGAAAATAATGGAGGAGATAAAATGAAAGTAAGACCATCAGTAAAACCAATATGTGATAAATGCAAAGTAATTAAAAGAAAAGGAAAAGTTATGGTAATTTGTGAAAATCCAAAACACAAACAAAGACAAGGTTAATAGGAGGTAATTATGGCACGTATAAAAAATATTGATTTACCAAAAGAAAAAAGAGTAGTTATAGGTTTAACTTACATTTATGGAATAGGACCATCTCGTGCAAAAGAGATTTGCGCTAAAGCTGGAGTAAGTGAAGACATCAGAGTAAAAGATTTAAGTTTAGATGACATAAACAAACTTAGAAAAGTATGTGATGACTATGTTCTTGTAGGAGACTTAAAACGTGAAGTTGAAATGAACATAAAAACAAAAATGGAAATCAACTCATATCAAGGAACTAGACATAAAAAAGGACTACCAGTAAGAGGTCAAAGAACAAGCAGAAATGCAAGAACTCGTAAAGGTAAACCAAAAGTAATAGCAAATAAAAAGAAATAGGAGGTAAATAAAAATGGCATATAATAGAAGAAAAAGAAAAGCTAAAAAAGATGTCACAGTTGGACAAGCACACATTCATTCAACATACAATAATACAATTGTAACAATAACAGATGAACAAGGTGGAGTTATCAGTTGGGCTTCAAGTGGATCTATTGGATACAAAGGTTCAAAAAAGAAAACTCCATTTGCAGCAGGACAATCAGCAGAAGCAGCTGGTAAAGTAGCATATGATATGGGAATTAGAAAAGTAGCAGCATATGTAAAAGGAATTGGTGGAGGACGTGAAACAGCAATACGTTCACTACAAACAGCTGGACTTGAAGTAACATCAATTACAGATGTAACACCAGTTCCACATAATGGATGTAGACCACCTAAGAGAAGACGTGTTTAATTGTTAAAGTAAGGAGATAATTATGTTAAGATTTGAAAAACCTATTTACAAATTAGTTGAATATAGTAAAGATAATTTTTATGGGAAATTTGTATTAGAACCACTAGAAAGAGGATTTGGTACTACTATTGGTAATGCACTTAGAAGAGTAATGTTAGGTAACCTTCCTGGAAGTGCAGTAAAAAGTATAAAAATACAAGGAGTACTTCATGAATTCCAAAAAATCGATGGAGTAAAAGAAGATGTAACAAGAATAGTTTTAAATATGAAAAAACTAGTCGTAAAAAGTTATGTTGATGAAGACAAAAAATTATACTTAAAAACAAACAAAGAAGGAGAAATAAAAGCATCAGATATCACACCAGATCCAGATGTTGAAATAATAAACAAAGATTTAGTAATTGCAACATTATCAAAAGGTGCAAGTTTAGATATGGAAATAGTTATTTCTAATGGAAGAGGATATGTAGATGCTAAAGAAAACAGAAAACAAATGCCTAATATAGAAGTAGGTGTAATTCCAATTGACTCTCTTTATAGTCCAATAGAAAGAATAAGTTACGAAGTAGAACCAGCTCGTGTAGGACAAAGTGAAAACTACGACAAACTTATTATGGAAGTATGGACAAATGGATCAATGACTCCACAAGAATCAATTGCTTTAGCAAGTAGAATACTAATAGAACATTTTGACATAGTAACAAAAATAAACAAAATAGCAGATATGACTGGACTACTTCAAGATAAAGAAGAAGATCCAATCCAAAAAACATTAGAAACACCAATAGAAGAACTTGATTTATCAGTAAGAGCTTATAACTGCCTAAAAAGAGCAGGACATCATACATTACAAGATTTAACATCTCTAACAGAAAATGAAATGATGAAAATTAGAAATTTAGGTAAAAAGTCTTTAAAAGAAGTAATGGATAAAGTAAAAGAATTGGGACTAAAGTTCCGTGAAGATGAATAGGAGGTAATTATGGCATTATATAGAAAGCTAAATAGAAATACTTCACAAAGAAGAAGTATATTATCAGGACTTACAAAAACTGTAATAAATAATGAACATGTAAAAACAACTGAACAAAGAGCCAAAGAAGCAAAAAAGTTTGTAGATAAAATGATTACTTATGCAAAAAAAGGTGATTTAGTTTCTAGAAGAAAGGCTTTAGCATTTTTAGAAAATGATACTAATACAGTTAACAAATTATTTAACGATTTAAGTGTTAGATACAAAGACAGAAATGGTGGATACACTAGAATAATTAAATTAAATGAAAGAAAAGGAGACGACGCTTTAGAAGTTGTCCTAGAATTAGTATAGAACTTCCTATAATGGAAGTTTTTTATAATATAGAAATACACAATATTATACACATCAAAAATATATAAAAAATTTGTTTTATTTTTTACATTTTACTATTGACTTACACAAACATTAGTATTAAAATTGAAATTGTTGATGGAAAGTGTTAATTAAAAAAGTTTACAGTTTAGAATTTATATAAGTGAAGAACAAAGATATTTATTAATAATGTATAAATAACTAATTTTATTTAGTAAAGTTTTGTGAAATTTTAAACATAACTATTTAATAAAAAAACACTTTGTGTTAATATTATATATAGAAAGTAGGTGTATTTTATGAAAGAAATAAAATGTGCAAAATGTGGACATAACGTAAAAGATGAAAGTAAATTCTGTCCTACATGTGGAAATAATTTAACAAAAGATGGAGCAAAACAAATAATAGATTTAAAAGAAGAAAAAGATGGAAAAACGACTACATTTAATATAATTGAAGTAGTAATAGTTGTTCTAATTACTGCAATTGTATCTGCAACTTCTACTGGGATTGTTGTATATAAAAATTCAAATAAAATGGGTGGCTTAAGTTTAAAAGATGGTAACTATTTTGGTGAATTAGAAAGAATATATAAAGAATTAGTGGGTACATATTATAAAAACATAGATGAAAAAGAACTTGTCAACAGTGCAATAGAAGGTATGTATGATTATTTAGAAGATCCATATAGTGAATATTTAGATGAAGAAATGACTAGTGACTTAATGGATAGATTAGAAGGCGAATATTATGGAATTGGTGTTGAAATAACACAAGTTGATAACCAAATAATAGTAGTGACAGTATTTGATGATACTCCAGCAAGTAAAGCAGGTTTGAAAGTAAATGATGTATTTGTTTCAATAAATGGAACTGATGTATCAAATAAAACAGCAGATGAAGTATCTAGTATGATAAAAAATAATGATACTGGTAAAATAGAATTGACAGTAAAAAGAAATGAAGAAACAATAAATCTAACAGTAAAAAGAGAAAAAGTATCAATTCCTTCAGTTACCTATGAAAATTATGATGGTATAGGATACATATATATTGAAACATTTTCAAACACAACTTATAACCAATTTAAAGAGGCTCTTGAACACCTTGAAAAAGATGGTATAGATAAATTATTAATAGATGTGAGAAATAACGGTGGAGGGTACTTAAATTCAGCCGTAGACATTGTAGAATTATTTACAGAAAAGGGAAAACCAGTATATGGTCTAGAAAGAACAAATGGTGTGACTTTTTATAATGATAGCACTAAAGAAAAAAGAAATTATGAAGTATCAGTGTTAATAAATGGTAATAGTGCTTCAGCTTCAGAAATACTTGCTGCTGCCTTACAAGAAAGTTACAATGCAAAATTGCTTGGTACTACAAGTTATGGAAAAGGAACTGTACAAGAAACACAAGACTTGGAAAGCGGTGGAATGGTTAAATATACAACAGCATATTGGCTAACACCAAAAGGAATCAATATACATGGTGTAGGATTAACACCAGACTACAAAATAGAAGGCGATTACTACGTTGATATGCCTTTAGAAGAAGACACACAATTACAACAAGCATTAGAATATATGAAATAATTTTGATATAATAAAAAAGTATGATATAATGGTAATAGTGAAAGAGGCGTAACAATGAGAATAAATATTGGAGACGTAATCAAAATTCACTGTTACAAGCACAATGGCCTCATTTATAAAACATGGGATAAAGCCGTTGTATTAGATATAAAAGAAGATTATATAGTATTAGGAAATAATAATGTACTCGTCACCAAAAAAGACGGTAGAAGTTGGCATACTAAAGAGCCAGCAATAATGTTTTTTTACAAAAATAGATGGTTTAACATAATCGCACAATTAAAAAAGAACGGATTATTTTACTATTGCAATATAGCAAGTCCTTTTGTAATTGATAACGGTGTAATAAAATACATTGATTACGATTTAGATTTAAGAGTATTTCCAGATGGTGCTTTTAGAGTACTTGACAGAAATGAATATAATTATCATAGAAAATTAATGAAATACCCTTATGAAATAAATGAAATAATAAAATATGAACTGACTAATTTAATAGATATGAAAAGAAAAGGTATTATTCCATTTAATCACAAAATAATAAATTACTATTTTAAAATTTATCAAAAGATAAAATAAATAGTAATTTTTTTTATTTAAAAACATATAATAAATTAGAAAAAATTAAAAAAGCAATAGTGAATTTTAAGAATTATATTGCCAAAATTAATTTTTTTAAAAAAATTCAAAAAAAGTGTTGCATTAATTTTAAAGTGGTGGTAATATATAACCCGTTGATTGAAAAAAGGAAGTCAACAGATATAATTTATCAACAAAATGTCGAACATTGTAAAAAAAATGAAAAATTTTAAAAAATGGGTTGACATTGAATTCTGAGTTTGATATATTATATGGGCAACAACGAAAAAGCAAGAAGAAATGATCTTTGAAAACTAAGTAAAATGAAATGAGTTTTATAGTTAGGATTTAAACGAAATCAATTCCAAAATCGAATAGATTTATATTGAGAGTTTGATCCTGGCTCAGGATTAACGCTGGCGGCATGCCTAAGACATGCAAG
Source organism: uncultured Bacilli bacterium (assembly GCA_947631345.1). The sequence goes on from CANRKW010000019.1 coordinate 13,816, forward strand.
TCGAACGGAG
>CANRKW010000020.1 GCA_947631345.1 uncultured Bacilli bacterium
AAAGATTTAGCTAAAAAAATAGGTGTTGGAATATCTACTATAGGTAATTTAGAAAGTTCTAATATAACACAAGGTGTTAGTTTATATAATTTATATAAAATAAGTAAAGTATTAGATGTTTCTATAGATAAATTCTTTGAATAGCATATATTGCTATTTTTCTTTTGTTTTAGTACAATAATTATAGGTGTATTTATTATGATTAAAGAAAAATTATCATTAGTTCCTTTACTTCCAGGATGTTACTTAATGAAAAACAAAGAAGGTATAGTTATATATGTAGGTAAAGCCAAATTACTTAAAAATAGGCTTAAAAGTTACTTTAATGGAAGAGTAGAAGGTAAAACAAAAAAGTTAGTAAGTGAAATAGTAGATTTTGATTATATTATAACTGGTAGTGAATTAGAAGCTTTTATATTAGAAATGAACTTAATTAAAAAGTACGATCCTAAATATAACATACTTCTTAAAGATGACAAAAGTTATCCATATATAGAATTTAAAAATGAGAAATATCCTAGTCTTTCTGTCAAAAGAGAAATAAACGTTCAAAAAAAGAACAAAATGCTCTTTGGCCCATTTCCAAATGCCTATGCAGCAAGAAGACTTGTTAATCTAATAAATAGGTTATACCCATTAAAAAAATGCGATAAAATGCCCAAGAAGGAATGCTTATATTACCACATAGGTGAATGTTTAGGTTACTGTATTCATAAAGACATAGACACAACTAATTTAAGAGGCGAAATAATAGATATACTAAATGGACATGATGAAATACTTATAAATAAAATAAATGAAAAAATAAAGATAAATTCAGATAACTTAAATTATGAAGTTGCTTTAGAACTAAAAAAAGAACTAGATTATATAAAAATAGTATTTGAAAGACAAAAAGTAGAATTAAATGATGGAATAAATAGAGATATATTTAATTACTACATAAATAATGGTTATATAAGTATTAGTGTATTCTTTTTAAGAAATGGAAAACTTCTAGGAAATAAAAAGAACATCTTTCCTTTAATAGATGACATAAAAGAAACTCTAGAATATTACATAGTAAACTTTTATGCTAAAAAGAACATCCCACCTAAAGAAATAATAGTCCCAAATGAACTTGATATAGACCTCCTTAGTAGTGTTTTATCTACTAAAGTTATTACAACTACAAAAGGAAAGAAAAAGCACTTATTTGATCTTGCAAAAACCAATGCAAAAATTAATTTAGAAAACAATATGGAAATGATTTATAGAAATGATGAAAGAAGCTTTGATGCAAGTCGTGAACTTGGTAACATCTTAAATATAGAAAATCTAAGTATAATAGAAGCTTTTGACAATGCCCATTTATTTGGTACTTTTACAGTAAGTGGTATGGTAACTTTTATAGATGGAAAACCAAGTACTAAAGACTATAGAAAATTCAAAATTTCAAAAGAACAAAATGATGATGTATCTTCTATGAAAGAAGTTATATATAGAAGATATCAAAAAATGCTATTAAACAAAACAAGAAAACCTGACTTAATATTAGTAGATGGTGGAATAAATCAAGTTAATGCCTGTAATGAAGTTTTAAACAGTTTAAACATAAATATAAAAGTATGTGGACTTATGAAAGATGACAAACACACTTTATCTGCACTTTTAGATGGAGACACACTAACAACATATAATATAGATAAAAAAAGTAATGTATTTTATCTTTTAACAAGAATAAGTGATGAAGTTCATAGATTTACAATAAATTATCATAGACAAATAAGAAGTAAAGGAAGTCTTTCTTCAGTTTTAGATGAAATAGAAGGTATAGGAGAAGTAAGAAAAAAAGAACTTCTTAAAAAATACGGAAGTTTAAAGAAAATAAAAGAAGCTAGTATTGAAGAACTTTCCAATATTTTACCAGAAAATGTAGCAATAAATTTATTAGAATTTTTAGAAAGTAAAGAAAACCTTTAAATTATTTAAAATATAATGTATAATTTAAATTATGAAAGAGTTAGAAGTAGAAAATAATTATTTATTTGATTATATTTATATACCTTTTGATAATGAATATGATTTATCATTAGAAAATGAATATGTCTATAGAAATGATTTAATAGTTAAAAGTAAAAATATATATTCTCCTATATCAGGAAGAATATATGGAAAAACAGATATGAATTTTTATGATTCACAAAGTGAAGTTCTAGTTATAGAAAATGACTTTAAAGACCTAATAAATAAGTCTTATATAAGAAATAAAGATATATATAATGTAGATATTCCTAAGTTAGATATTTTAAATAAAAGTGAAATAATATTAAAAATAACTAATGATATTAATTTATCTTTATTATTTAAAGACAACATAGTAAATATATTAGAAACACTAAATATAATAAATATAAAAACTAAAAAAAATGTTAAAATTTTATTAGATAAAAGAAATATATTTATTTATGAACTTTTATTTAGTTATATAGGAACATATCCTAATATAGATATTATATTTAATAGTGAAACTTACACTTTAGATGTATATGAAATAATAGATTTATACAATTTAATTAGAAATAATCCTATAAGAGATTTTATTTATATAGAACTTTCAAATAAGAAAGATATATCTATTTTAAAAGTAAAGAAATACTGTAATTTAAAAGAACTTCTATATAATAAGAATATTTCATTTAATAAAGATATTGTTATTAATGATAAAGTAAAAACTACTAATTTAGATTATATTATAGATGAAAAAATCAATAAGATTTACATTAATTGACAAGAATTTATAAAAGAATATATTAATTTTATTTAATATTTGATATAATTGTATTGAAAGGTAAAGGAGGTGCCATTTATGAGTTTAAAAGAACTTTTAAAAAAACTATTCCCATGGTTATAGTCTAAACAATATGGGGGTTCTTGGTTAATTTAAGAGGTGGATATGAAAAGCAACTATACTAAATTAATAAAAGGGATTTGTGTTATACTTCTATATATTTTAATGCCTGAAATACTTGCTATGTTCGTGCCCAGTATTCAGGAATCTAACACTTTGGATTTAATATATAGATGCTTATTTATGTTTTTGTTGCTTCTATTATATATTTACATTTATAAAGACGATATAATAAAAGAAGTAAAGACATTTTTAAGTCGCCCTTTAAAAATAGTGGGTTCTTCGTTAATTTACTTCTTATTCCTAATACTGGGTATAGGTACAATATCTGCAGTTTTGCTTTTTTTAGACCTAGCCCCAGGTTTTCAATATGCTAACTCTGCCATTTTGGACACACTACTTAATAAAAATTTTATAATATTAATAATATACGTTTTCTTTATAACACTATTTACAGAACAAATAGTGTTTAGGAAAGTATTTAAAGACATAATAAATAATAAGTATTTCTTTATAATATTTTCAGGAATTATATATGGTATATTACAAGTAGGATATTCATTTTCTAGTATAAATGATGTTCTTACAATAATACCTTTCGCTTATGCTGGTATTATATTAAATCTTTCATATGAAAAAACAAATACAATTGTAACACCTTGTTTAGTATATTTTTTCTATGATTTGTTTTTACTTTTGATTACTATTTCCTAGAATTGTAAAGAATAATAAAAAGAGGGATTGTATGAATAAAAAAATAATTATACTTGCTTTTTTAATGATTATAACATTATCTGGACTGATAGTATTAAATATAGAAAAAGAAAAAAGTAAAAATGAAGTTTTAGAAAAAGATTACATTGCTGAAAATAATGAATTTAATGTAACTAAAAAAATAACTGAAAAAGAAATAATATATGAAGTAATAGATAAAGGTTTAACATATAGTTGGACTTTTGCTAAAAATGATAACACTTATAAATTAAAAGATAATATAGAAATAGAAACTGATTTAAAATTAGATGTAATAAAAGATAGTATAAATAGTTTAAATAATTTAGTAAGTAATAAAGATGTAACTGTTATAAAGTTTTCACATCATGGGTATTTACCTAGTAAAGCAAAAATACTTATAGATGTAAAAGATAAATATAAAGAAGGAGAATTATTATATTTATACTATTTTAATGAAGAAGAAAATAAAGTAGAATATATAGATAGAGGAATAAAAGTAGAAAATGGAAAAGTAGAGTTTGAAATTGAACATTGTTCTAAATATTTCTTAACTGCTTCAATTGTACAAGATGCTGTAAATAACCCTAAAAACATAAATATAGTTATAATAGTAATGGTAGTGGTTATTATAGTTTTAATAGCTGTTACATTATTTCAAAACAAGAATAAATAATTTTCTTGTTTTTTCTTCTTGAAAAATACTTTATACTTTATTATTATAAATATGAGGAATTATTATGATATATGTTTTATATGGAGAAAATGAAAGTGAAATAAAAAAATACATTTCTTTAATTATAAAAGAAAACAAAATAGATACAAAAGTTACTTATAATTATAAAGATGATAAAATAGAAGATGTAATAGAAGAAGCAAGTTACACTGATTTATTTGGTAGTACTAAATTAATAATACTAAATGACTCGACTTTTTTATCTACTGATAAACTAACTAATGAAGATAAATTATTAAGTTTTATAGATAATCCTAATAAAAGTACTATATTAATACTTAAAAATGACAAAATTGATTCTAAAAAGAAAATAGTTAAAGAACTTAATATAAAAGCAAAAGTTATAGAATTTAAACTTCTAAATAATAAAAATATAGATAAATATATTATGGATTATTTTAAAGAAAAAGACTTTTCTATAGATACACCTAGTATTAAAGAAATATCTAAAAGACTTATTTCAAATACTTCTGTTATAGATTCTGAATTAGAAAAACTTATATTATATAAAACTAATAGTAAAAAAGTAACTTTAACTGATGTAGAAAAAGTAATAACTAAATATGAAAGTGAAAATGTATTTGATTTAATAGATTCTGTTATAAGAAAAGATAAAAAAGGTATATTTACTAAATATAAAAAACTTATTAATGAAAAGGTTGAACCTATTATGATTCTAACACTTTTATCAAACCAATTTAGGCTTTTACTTAGTGTTTTAATATTATCTAAAAATACAACTGACGATAAAATAGCAAGCATATTAAATGAACATCCTTATAGAATAGAAATAGCTAAAAGAAGTATTTACAATATTAAAAAAGAAGAACTAATTTTAATAATTAAAAAACTATTTATAACTGACTATAATATTAAAACAGGTATTATGGATAAATATGATGCACTTAATCAATTTTTTCTTGAACTTTAATACTTTTTATGGTACAATAATCTCTTAAAAAAGAAAGGGTGAGAAAAGATGAAAAAAGAAGAATTTATTAAAAAACTAGAGAAATTATATAAAGAAGAAACAAAAAATGCACTACTGTTTATTTTAGGAATTAATAATGGTTTATATGAAAAATGTAAAGAAGAAATTATAGATGTAGAATATTCATTTAATATTGTAAAAACTTTACATAAAAGTATTATAACTAAAGTAAGAAAACTATTAAATATAGAATTATCTTTAGAAAAAAATACAGACACAAGTTTCTATAATTTAGGAAGTTCCATTAGTTATTTTCTAAGTATTGGAGAAACTGATATAATATTAGGTTATATAAATAATCTATTAGAAAGTGAATTAAATAGTAAATTAAATAAAGATACTTTAGATAAATTAGTACTAAAAATGTCTAAAAATACAAAATAAAAAATTTAAATAAAAAAATTAAAAAATGGGTAGACAAGAGGTAGGAAAAAATTTATAATAAAAAGTCATATGGAGGTGAAAAACACAATGATTAAAAGTAACTTACCAGTGATTTTATTAAAAAGTCTTGTGCTTTTACCTCTTGAAGAATCTAGGGTAGAACTAAATAACGATATAAGTAAAAAAATAATAGAAATAGCAGAAAAAAAATACGACAAATATCTTTTAGTAGTACCCCCACTTAATGATTTAGAATTAAGCCCAGACACGACTGATATACCTAAAGTAGGTGTAGTAGCTAAAATATCTAGTAAAATAGTACTGCCTAATAAAAACTTACGAATAGTGCTTACTGGTATAAAAAGAGTTAAAGTATTAAGTTATTTCAATTTTAAAGAAGAAAATGACATATTAGAAAGTGTTATAGTAAATTATAAAGAAGAAGAATACAGTATAATAGAAGAAACCGCGCTTTACAGAAAATTAATGCAAGAATTAGAAAAATACATAAGTAAAAATCCATATATATCTAACTCTATTATAAATACATTAAGAGATTTAACTGATTTAGAAAAACTTACTGATAAAATATCTACATTTATGGTACTAAATAATGAAAAAAAACTAGATTTAATGTTAGATATGAGTAAAACTAGTCGAACAAAAAAACTTATAAAAGAAATGAATGTAGAACTTGCTGTTTTAGAACTTGAAAATAAAATAGAAGAAGAGTTAAAAGTTAATTTAGATAATATGCAAAAAGAAGTTATTCTAAAAGAAAAGTTAAAAATAATAAAAGAAGAATTAGGAGAAAAAGATACAAAGACTTCTTTTATTGAAAAGATAAAAGAAAAACTAAATGATGGGTATCCTATACATATAAGAAGAAGAATAGATAGTGAACTTATAAAATGCAGTACAATAAATGAGTCTTCTCCAGAACTTGTAGTAACTTATAATTATATTGAAACTCTTACTTCTATTCCTTTTGGAATATACACAAAAGAAGAAAAAGACTTAAGGAAAATAAAAGAAACACTAGATAATAGTCATTATGCTTTAAATGATGTTAAAATGCGTATAACTGAATATATTGCAGTAAAATCAAGAAACAACTTAACAAACAGCCCGATTATTTGTCTTGTGGGTCCTCCTGGGGTAGGTAAAACAACACTTGCTGAATCTATTGCAATGTCTTTAAACAAAAAATATGCAAAAATATCTCTAGGTGGAATAAACGACCCTGCAGAATTAATTGGCCACAGAAAAACTTATATAGGCGCGTCCCCTGGTAAAATAATAACTTCCCTTATAAAAGCAGGAAGTATGAATCCAGTAATACTTTTAGACGAAGTTGACAAAATAGCAGAATACTATAAAGGAGATCCAGCTTCTTGTTTACTAGATATATTAGATATAACTCAAAATAAAACGTTCATAGATAATTACATAGAAGAAATGGTTGACTTAAGTAAAGTAACTTGGGTATTAACAGCAAATGATTTGAGCAAAATTCCTTATGTATTATTAGATAGACTAGAAATAATAGAAGTACCAAGTTATTTAGATCACGAAAAACTAATGATAGCCAAAAATTATTTAATTCCTTTAATAAAAAAAGAAAATGGAATAGAAAATATAGATATAGAAATACCAGATAATATAATAAACAAAATAATACAAAGATATACTAAAGAAAGTGGTGTAAGAAATTTATATAGATTAATATCTAAAATAATAAGAAAGATAATAACTAATTATAGTTTAGAAAATAAAGAGCTAACTAATATAACTATAAATAATATAGAAGAATATTTAGGAAAAGAAACATTTAAAGAAAGAAAAATAGACTCTCTTATAGGCCTTACAAATGCTCTTGCTTATACACCTTATGGAGGAGAAGTATTAAGTATAGAAGTAACTTCTTATGAAGGAGAAAGTGAATTTATAACAAGTGGAAGCCTTGGAAATGTACTAGAAGAAAGTATAAAAGTTGGTGTAAGTTATATAAAATCCAATGTAGAATTATTTAATATAGATAAAACTTTATTAAATAAAACAATACATATAAACTTTAGAGAAGGTGGTATTCCAAAAGATGGACCATCAGCAGGATGTGCAATAACTACAGGAATATTAAGTTATTTAAAAAAGCAAAAAATACCAAATAATATCTCATTTACTGGTGAAATAACATTACTAGGTGATATTCTTCCAGTAGGTGGCTTAAGAGAAAAATTATCTTGTGCGATAAAAAATGGAATAACAACAGTTTATGTTGCAATAGATAATTATACAGATGTATTTGAATTAGATGATGAAATAAAAGATAGATTAAATATTAAGTATGTAAATAATTATATTGAAATATATAATGATTTATTTAAGGAGGAAAACGAAAATGAAAAGAATTGATTTAATAAAAAGATTATTTGAAGAACCTATAAAAATATATGGATATGAAGTATACGAATGGATAGATATGGTTAAAAGAGTTAGAACATTTGTAGTACTAGATGATGAATTAAACACAGTAATTGATTTAGAAGAAGTAGGTATATATTCAAAAGAATTAATAGACTTTTTAGAAAGTAAAGGCTATAAAGAAATTAATAAAGCAAAACTTCTTACAAAAAGATAATCATATAAAATAGCTCCTTTCATATAATTAATTGAAAGGAGAATTATAATGAATAATATTATTGAATTTAAAAAAGACTGCATAATGAAAACAATGGTATCAGAAATAACAGATATAAGTTTAACACACGACTATAAAATATTATCTGATAGAATCGAGGGTTATTTTGATGTAACAGGAGAATACAAAATAACAAAATCTAGTATAGAAAAAGAAGAATTTATGTATACTATACCTTTTACTATAAGTTTATCTAGTTTAATAGATACATCTACTATAAATCTAACTATACATGACTTTAAATACACTATTGATAAAGATGTCTTACATTTAAAAATGGCTCTTAAAATGGAATATGAAGAAATAAAAGAAGAAATTAAAGAAACTAAAGAAGAAGAAATTAAAGAAGAAGTAATAGAAGATATAATAGATACAGAAAAAACAGAAGAATATGTAAAAAATATGACTTTAGAAATGGACCAAAATAAAGAGTATTCAAAATATAAAATATACATTATGAGAGAAGAAGATACAATAGAAAGTGTTGCTATAAAATATAATACATCTTTAGATATATTAAAAGAATATAATGATATAGAAAATATAAAAGTAAAAGATAAGATAATAATTCCTATTATAGATGAAAAACAAGATTAGTAAAATTAGATTAATAGGTAATGTTAAAATAATAGAAACACCTATAGAAAAAAGAGTAGTAAAAGCAAAAACTAAAGATTTGGAACCACTTTTTGAATATTTGAAAGAAAGAGGGTTAGATATAACTCCTCAAATTTTAGAAAGTACAAATACTGAAATAACTTACAAATATTATGAAGAAAATAAAACATTTCAAATTGATAAATCATATGACTTAATTAAATTAGTAAGCACTCTTCATTATAAAACAGCCTATTATAAGCCAGTAAGTAGAAAAAAATACAAAGATATATATAATACTCTTATAGATAATGTAGATTACTTAAAAGAATATTATAATGATTTAATAACTAAAATAGATAACACTTTATTTATGAGTCCTAGTGAATACTTACTTGCAAGAAATTATACAATCATAAATACAAGTTTAATATATATAGAGAAAGAATTAAATGCTTGGTATAATTTAGTAAAAGACAAAACTAAAGAAAGAGTATCTATTGTACATAACAATTTAAAATTAAATAATTACATTAAAGGGGAAAAAGAAGTTTTAACTAGTTGGGACAATTTTTTGGTTGATACACCTATACTTGATTTATATAAATTATACAAAAATGAATATAAAAATATAGATTTTGCTTCACTTTTAAAAGAATATAATAATACTTTTAAACTCACAAAAGAAGAAGTAAAACTATTATTTATTCTAATAAGTATGCCTATTAAATTAGAAAGTACAAAAGATGAATACGAAACAGTTCGTGAAGTAAAAAGAGCTTTAGATTATATTTATAGAACAAATAAAGTAATAACATCAAGCATTTTTAATTAATTGATATATTAAAAGACTTATTAAAACTAAAAGAATAAATACATTAATTCTAGTAGGTAAAACTAAAGTAAAAATAGCTTGCCAAAATACTAAAACAACATTAACTATTAAAATAATCACATTAAATAGTTTTTGATTATGTTTATATAATTCTTTTAAATCATTAATTCTATTCATAAATTCACCTATTAATAGTATATGTAAAGTACTTAAATAAGTTAACAGACTTCTAAATTTGAAGTCTTTTATTTATGTGTATTATCTGATATAATTATATTAGGAGTAGAATATGAATAAAAAAGGTTTTGTTGAAGTAGTAATAGTTTATACATTTTTAATTATCTTTTTATTAGTAATGACATCTGTATTAAATAGTTTAACTAATAGAAATACATTAATAAATACATTAGTAGAAGATGTTAAAAATACATTAAATGGAGATAAAATATGAAAAAGGGTTTTGTTTTTGTAGAAACATTAGTAGTATTATCAGTAGTAACTGTAAGTATTGTAAGTTTATATGGGGTATACTTAAAAATAAGCACTGATATAGAAAAAAGAGAATACTATGATAATGTAAGTGATTTATATAAAACAAATATAGTTAGAAATCTTATAAATATAAATAAAGTAAATGAATTTATAGAAATAAATAAAAATAATTGTGAAAGTTTTATGGATAGTAAATGCACTAATATATTAGAAAGTCTTAATATTGATAATGTTTATATAACTGATAAAAAAGTAAGCTTAATATTAGAAGATAAAAATATAGATAATACATTAAAAGAATATCTTAAAACAATAAATACAAGTTCTAATACTTTATATATAATAATTAACTATAAAAATAATGGTCACAATTACTATGCAAGTCTTAAATATAAGGAGTCTAATATATGAAAAAAAATGGTTTTACACTTATAGAAATAACTATAAGCATAACTCTTTTATCAGTAATAATGGTATTCTTATTTAAGTATTTGAATTTAGTTTTAAAAGATGAAACTAATATAACTGATAAAACTAAAATATTATTAGATCAAAATATAATATCTAAAATAATAAATGAAGATATAAATAATAATGGAATCAAAGATGTAAATTGTTCTAGTAATAGTTGTGATATAACTTTACTAAATGATGAAACACGTCTAATAGAAATAAATGAAAACTTAATTAACTATAAAGATACTACTAATAATATAACCCTATTAAAAAGAAAAACTATATTAAATTACAATATAACATTAAAAAATGACATAACTAATTTATATCAAATAATACTTGCTTCATCTGATAAAAAATACAGAATAGAAGTAACTTATTATAAAACTGATTAACAAAATTAAGAATTTGTTTTTCAATATTAATTTTTTGTTAATATTATAATCACTTAAAATACTAAATGCTTGAGATATAATAGAAATAGAACTAAAATTAATTATAGATGAAGTAAGTACAAATCTAATATTTAAAGATATATTTACTTCATTTATTTTGTTTATTCCACTAGTCATTTCTAAAATAGCTGATAACACATTTTCTATTAAAATAGGTAAATCTATAAAATTAAAAATAATATTAGAAATAATAGTAAAAATAGTCATTGTACCTAAAATAATTATTAAAGTATATACATTATTAATAATAGAAGACTTTATAAAACTAAAGAAACTTTCACTTTTAATATTTATAGGTATATTCACTTTAGTTAGTTTTTTATAATAAAATAGATAAACAATTATATTAGATATATAAGTAATAAGTAAAATTGTAATTCCTAATTTTATACTACCAAATATTAAAAAGCCTACACTTGCTATTACAAACATTGGATTTGGAAAAAAACTTGTACTTAAAATAATACTTGCATCTTTACAAGAAATTATGTTTTTATCTAATAATTCTTTAATATATTTACTATTACTTGGAAGTCCTGAAAAAAGACTCATAAGAAATATATAACTATATTTAAACTTAAACACTTTATTTAAAAAATAAATGTAATTATACTTTATTAATATATCTCCTAATATAAAAAAAGGAAACAAACTAGGTAAAACATTATTTATAAAAACGTTCAAACTATATTTAACACTATCTATAATAATAGTTGGATTAAATAAAAATACAAATAAAATAAAACTTAAAAATAAAAAAGTTACACTATATTTAATAATTTTCATCATAAATTGCCTTTCATATGCTATAATATTAATGGGTGAAGAAGTTTGACTAATAAAATATATGAAAGTGTAAAAAGATTTATAAAAAATAATTATAAATTTTTAATAGTATATATACTTTTAATAAGTTCATTTTTTATAGAACTTGATTATGAAATATATAGTCCAGGTGGGCTTGGTAATTTAGAAAAAAGAATAAATGTAGAAGATTCATATGAAGAAGAAGGTTCATTTAATTTAACATACGTAAGTGCTAAAAGAGGTTCTCTTCCTATTGTCTTATTAAGTTATATAATTCCTTCTTGGGATTTAGTTAGTTTAGATAACTCAAGAATTGAAAACGAAGATTATGATGAAATACTAGAAAGAGGAAGAATTGACTTAAATAATGTTAATGAAATAGCTTTGAAAGTTGCATATGAAACAGCTAATTTAGATTATTCTATAACTAAAAATGACCTAACTGTTTATTATGTTTTTGAGGATGCTGATACAAATTTAAAAGTAGGTGACGTACTTCTTGAAGTAGAAGGACAAAAAATAGAAAATATGGATGACTTAAGTGTAGTTTTAGATAATAAAGAAGTAGGAGATACTGTTAAATTTAAAGTAAAAAGTGATGGAAAAACAAAAGAAAAAACTGGTGTTTTATATGAAAGTGAAGGAAAGAAAATAATAGGGATGTATCTAACTAATGTAATAAAAGTAGAAACTGATAGAAAGATAACTTTTAAATATAGCCCTAATGAAAGTGGTTCTTCAGGTGGACTTATGAGTACATTAGAAATCTATAATAGAATTACACCTAAAGACATTACTAAAGGCCTTACAATTGCTGGAACTGGGACTATGGAAATAGATGGTACTGTAGGTGAAATTGGTGGAGTAAAATATAAATTAATGGGCGCAGTTAAAAAGCACGCGGATGTATTTATAGTACCAGTTAATAATTATGAAGAAGCACTTAAAGTAAAAAAAGAAAATAACTATAAAATAAAACTTATAAAAGCAGAAAACTTTACCCAAGTATTAGAAAGTTTAGAAAACTTATGAAAGGAGAAAAATGGAGAATTTAAAAACTAACGATAATTTATATATAGCATATTTAACATTATTAGTTAATTACGAATTAGTAAAAGTGAAAAAACTAATAAGAATAGAAAAAGAGTCTATATATAAATTTGATAAAGAAACAAATGAATTTAGAAAAATAATAACAATATCATATTATGATGCAATAAATAAAGCATTACTAATAAAAGAATCAGATGACACTATATATACTTATAAAACTCCATATATAGAAGTAGTAAGTATAGAAATTATTGATAAAATAAAATATAATTTAGAAAGTAGTGTAGATGAGTGTTTAACACGTAAATTAACCATATAATTGGTTTTTTTTCTTGTATAGTAGTGATAAATTAACTAGAATATGTTAAAATATATATGAGTTGGGAGGAAATGCTATATGAAAGGATTACCAATTGGAATATCTGATTTTAAAGAAATAATCACAAAAGATTACTATTATGTAGATAAAACAAAAACTATAGAAGAATTATTAGAAAAAAAAGCATATGTAGTATTATTTCCGCGTCCTAGAAGATTTGGTAAGTCTTCACTTATTTCTACATTAGATTATTTCTTTAATGTAGAAAATAATAAAGAAAATAA
>CANRKW010000021.1 GCA_947631345.1 uncultured Bacilli bacterium
TACGGCCTCTGTAAATTTTACATTAAGTGGAGTTGCTTCAAAGCTTTCAAAGCTAAGTAGTCTTGCTATATCTCCCATTACATCATCTTTAATAGAAACGTCTCCTGTACTTCTCCATATTGGGGTAAGTGTATGATATATTCCATCTTTATATTCTACATCGTAACCTAGTTTTTCAAGTATTTTTATAACTGTTTCACTAGGTATTACTTTACCTAATCTTACATTTAAAAATTCTTCACTTACATCTATATTTATTCTTTTAGTTTTATTTATATATAAGTCTTTATATTCAGTTATTTTACAGTCTGGATAAAATTCTTTAAATAAATTTAAGGCTAGATTAACACCTTCTGTAACTTTTTCTGTATCTAAGCTTTTTTCATATCTTATAGATGCATCTGTTTTTTCTAAAAATCTTTTTCCACTTTTTCTTATAGTACTTGCATTAAAGTTCGCAACTTCTAAAACAACACTTGTAGTAGTATCTAATATTGAGTCTTTTTTTCCACCACGAATACCAGCAAGGGCTAAAGGAGATTCTGTATCGCATATTACTAAATCGTCTGTTGTTAATTTTATAGTGTTATTATCAAGTAATAATAATTCTTCATTTTCTAATGCATCTCTAACTATTATTTTATTTCCTTTAACGTGCCCAGCATCAAAAGCGTGTGTAGGTTCTGCTGTGTCTAACATTACATAGTTTGTTATATCTACAAGTAAATTTATTGGTCTCATACCACATTTAACCAAATCTGCTTTAAGCCATAGTGGGGAAGGTTTTACATTTACGTTTTCTATTTTAACACCTACATATCTATTACATTTATCAGTATTTTGTATTTCTATATCATATTCTTTTAGGTTTTCACTTAATTTAAACTCTTTTATAGGTTTTAAAGGTAAGTCATAAATTGCAGAAAGTTCACGGGCTATTCCAAAGTGTCCCCATAAGTCAGGTCTATTAGTAAGACTTTTGTTATCTATTTCTATTACATAGTCATCCATACAAATTAGTTCGCTTATATTTTGTCCAGGATAGCATTCAGTTCCTTTTAAATCAACTATTTCTCTTTCGTCAACTGGTGGAAAAAATTTGTCTAAATAAACTTCACTTGCAGAACATATCATACCATATGAATCTACACCACGCATTTTAGTTTCTTTAATTTCTGTTTTTTCACTTTCTCCGTGCCACATTACTAAAGCACCTGGCTTTGATACTACAACATATTCACCAACATAAAGGTTAGAACCACCACATACTATTTGTTTAGGTTCATTTTCATTAATGTCAACCATACATATTTTAAGTAAATCTGCATTAGGATGGTCTTTTATTTCTACAATTTTACCAACAACTATATTTTTATAATCTAAACTTGTATCTGTAATACTTTCTACTTCAACACATCTTTTAGTTAAATCTTCTACTATTTGTTTATGTGTTAAATCTTTTAAATCAACATATTTTTTTATCCAATTTAAAGATAATTTCATAACTAACCTCCTACTTAAATTCCTTTAAAAATCTTAAATCTGCACTGTGGAAAAGACGCACGTCATCTACCCCATATCTCATCATTACAAGTCTATCAAGTCCGATATTTATGTAAAAACCAGTCCATTCGTCAGGATCTAAATTAGCACTTCTTAAAACATTTGGATGTATTACCCCTCCTGGCATTACTTCTATCCAACCATTATGATTACATACTTTGCATCCTTTTCCACCACATACTAGGCATTCCATATCTATTTCATAACCAGGTTCTGTAAATGGGAAAAATCCTTCTCTCATACGTACATTAATTTTTTTACCAAAAACTTTTTCTAAAATTGTTTGTATCATAACCATACCACTAGAAAAAGATATGTTTTTATCTACTATTAAAGCTTCATATTGGAAAAATGCCCTTTCGTGTCTAGCATCTGTTGTTTCATTTCTGTATACTCGACCAGGGTATACAAATCTTGCAGGCGCACCGTGTTTTAGTAAGTATCTAACTGAACCACCAGTTAAATGTGGTCTTAAACATAATCTTTCAGTACCTGATTTATCTTCTGTTCCACTAAGCCAAAAGGTGTCCATACTTTGTCTTGCAGGATGATCAGGTGCAAAGTTAAGGTTGTCAAAAGCAAATTTCTCACTACTTATATCATTTTCACTATATACTTCAAAACCTAAAGACAAAAACGCATCATTTAAGTCATAACACATTTGAGTAATTGGATGAAGTCCACCACCACTTACCATTTTACCAGGTCTAGTTGTGTCTAATTCTTTATCAAGTATACTTATAGAAGAGATAATTTCTTCCTCTTTTTCTTTTAAACTAGTTTCAAACAAAGTCTTTATTTCACTAGACTTCATACCTACACTTTTCTTTTCTTCTATACTTAAACTATTCATATTTTTCATAATAGAGATTAAATCACTATTTTTTCCAGTAAGTTCACGTTTTACTTCTTCTATTTTTTCTAATTCTTTTATTTCACTTATCTTTTTTATTCCCTCATTTTTTATTCTTTCTAATTCTTCTAACATACTTTCCTCCTTTAAAAATAAAAACTTTACGATTTAAGGACTACATTATATAGCGGTACCACCTTAATTCATAAAGTATTATGCTCTTTATAAGTTAACGCCTTTATTACGATTCTTTATTAATTAGAAGTGAACTTCATTATATATTTATTTATTAGTTTACACCTACCACTAACTCTCTATAAATTGTAAATATATATTACTTTCTTCCTAAAGACAAGTCTATTTTATCATATGTATATTGATATTTTCAAGAATAATTTATATACTTAAAAGCTCTTTTTCTTTTTCTTTAAATTTATCTTCTACTTTTTTATTATATTCATCAGTAAGTTTTTGTATTTTATCTAAATAATTCTTTTCTATATCTAAACTATATTCTTGTTTTTTTACTGTATTATTTTCTTCTTGTCTTATATTTCTTAAAGCAATTCTTGCATCTTCTGCCATATCTTTTACTTGTTTTACATAATTTTTTCTTGTTTCTTCAGTTAATTCAGGAACAGTTAGTATAATAACTTCTCCATTATTAGTTGGTGTCATACCAAGATTTGCTTCAAATATAGACTTTTCTATTTCTTTTAATGCACCTTTATCAAAAGGTTTTATCATAAGTTGTCTTGCTTCAGGAACACTAATTGTTACAAGTGATTGTATAGGTGTTAAAGCCCCGTAGTAGTTTACCATAATACCATTTAAAATATTTGGGTTTGCCCTTCCAGCTCTTACAGTAGTAAATTTTGTTTCAAGTGATAATATTACTTTATCCATTTTTGTTTTTATTTCATTTTCATTAAACATAATTCATTTCTCCTATTAATTTTATTATATCAAACTTAACACATATTTCAACTATTAACTTTTAATTTTTTATTTTATAAATCTTATACCTAAATAATAAATTTTTTCATTATTATTTAATGCTATCAATAGTCTTATTCAATTTCAGATTTAGTCTTCTATTTTGTTATAATTACACTCTAAAAAAGAAAAGTTTTTTGTTGCTTTAGTAGTTTTATATTCACTATAAAAAGACATTATAGGTTCTTTTAAATATTTTCTTTGAAATAATTTATTTGCTAAGTACAGCATATTGTTATTTGATAATAAAATTTTGTATAAAATACTTCGTTTCATAACATATCTAAAATATTTACTTCTATAATAATATGAATCATCAATATACTCAAAATAATTCAGAGTCAGTTTTATATCATATATAGATATTTTTTTAAAATCATCATATGTACTTTCTATTAATTGAATTTCAAAATTATTATTTTCAAGTTCTTGCTTAATCAATAATGCAATTTCTTTATTAGGGTAAAAATTATTATATGATAAGGATAATTTCAATCTTTTTTTATTATTTATCTTTTTATATTTATATTTAGTTTCCTTACTAAAGAAAAAATCATTTTTTATATAGTAAGAATTTCCAAGTGCTTTAATTAGATTATTTTTGTTTATACTTCTTACTATTTTTTTCCTTGTATGTTTACTAAATTTAGTTGAGATTTCTAAACTAAATATTATTCCACTTTTTTCTAATTGCTTATTTTTATTACCTAATTTTATAAATGTATTATTTGTAATATCTATTTTTTTCTTACTAAAATTATCTATATTATCTTCTAAATTATCAAGTTTTATAAATTCAAGTTTGTTAATTGCTTTGTTTCTATAATATTTATTTGGCAAAAGTTCTATTCTGTCTTTTAATACATTGCTAATATAATATCTGCCAGAGGTTTTATTTTTGTTTGGAGCAAATAAATATACAGATAATTTATTTTTTAAACTTTGATCATTATTTTTTAATGTAATTATAAGCATATTATCTTTTGAATATATATTAGCAATGTTTATATCAAACAAGTTCTTATATTTTTCTATAACCTCAATATAGTCTTTAGCAGTTACCTTAACACCATCTGAAAAATATAAATCATCTCTTAATTTTATTATATGTGTTTTTCCTTTTATTTGGTAAGTATCGCAGGCATTTAAAACATAACTATTTTTCTTTTTATCATATATAAACAGTGTATCTGTTACAGCGTTCAATATTACTTTATTTGAATAATCACATTTTACAAAAAATGAAGACGAATCAATATAATCTATACTAAATTTTGGCATAATCTATTTCCTTCCAGCAGTCTATAAATCTGTCAATTGTCTTTTGTTCTACATCCCCTATAGATATTCTTATAGTATTTTTTTTACTATTTAAATCAATATATGTATCAACTGCAATATAATCAAATCCAAACGAACCAGAATAGAAAAATAACCCTTTTGATTTTTCTGATTCTGACTTTAAAAATTCAATTACTCTAGTAACATCACAATTATTTATTATAATAGTTGAAAATAAATTATGCTTATGTAAAACTATATTTGCATATTTTTTTATTTTATTGTAAAAATATAAATTGTTTTCACATATTCTGTCTACTCTTTTTTGATTAAGTTCAATAAATGTTTTATCATTTAAGATAGGAAAAATATTTGTTTCAATTGCAAATATTCCAGTATTACCACAAAAATCAACTATATTTTTGATTAAATTCTTCGCCATATTAAATTTTCTAATAGTTATTTTTTTAGGTATTAAAAATGTAATTGAACCTAAAAAAGTTGTTTCTAAACCCAACATATCTAATTTTATATGACTTCTTACCAAAATGCATAAATTATTATTATCAACTATGGTTTCTATTAATGATTTAAATTTATGTGGATGATAGCAAGTTGTATCAATAATTACAATGCCATTTTTTCCATAGTATTCAAAACAAAAATTGTCACTTATGGTATCTAAATATGTAATTTTTTTACCAAAATTCAAGTTTAACTTTTTTATTAATTTTTGTGTTTCAAAATAACTATCTTTTTCGTATTTTATATTAAATTTTCCAATTTTGCTTAAGTTAAATAAAAGGGAAAAAATACTTGACATACCACAATTTGTAAAAATGGTTTTTGAAGTAATATCTTTTAAGTTATAAAAATTTGTTTCAAAATTCTTATAGTTTAAATCAGCATCAAATCGTTGATAGTTATAATTAAAATTATATATATCTGTTGTTACATTAAATCCATTAATATTTGTAAGAGTATAATAATGAATAAATTTTTCTCTTAATAATTTATTTATTTTATTTTTAGAATCAATATTCTCATTTAGAAGTGTTTCAAAATATTTTTTTTCATCATTATTCATCAATAATCACCTCTGCTTTTTCTATACCATTAAACGTTGTGTTAAACGAATATGAATAAGGCTCTATTTTACTAAAATATATTTTATCATTTTGTTTTATGTTTGTATTATACACGTGTTCAAAAAGGTCTTTTTCATCACACGAAGATCCACATAGTATATATTCTTCTTTTCCTTTATTTATATTCATATATAAAGGTATTGACCATTTAGTATGAAGCATTCTGCTTCCATTTAAGTAGACAAATTTTAATTTTCTAATTTCTGCTACATATTCCACTTTTGTAATTAAATATCCACTATCTTTAAACCACAGGCTCCCTGCTTCTAATAAAATAGTCACTTCTTTAGGAACTATAGATCTTATTGCTACTAAATATTCTTTTAATTCTAAATATGATAAGTGTTCATAACCACCACCAATATTTACATATTTCGTCTTTCTGTAATTCAATAATTTTAACTGATTTAAAATCATACCTCTTAATTTTTTTGTCTTTGGCATAGATAAATGAATATGATAAATTTCATATGATTTTCCGTCATATTCTTTACCAAAATGTGAATTTAAACCTTTTATATTTAATCTAATTGATGAGTTATTTTTTAATTTTCTTGTTGGATCCGAATAAAAAACCATTGTCTTATACCTCTGTACCAATTCTTCTTCTTTTTCGTGAGATACATCATAATAAAAATTATACTTGTGAAATAAATCTAAAATTTTCGAATTAGGAAATGTTTTTACTGGAAAGACAAATTTTAAATTATAAATGGGCAAATCATTGTAATAATTAACATTATTCTCTATCATAGGTAAAGAGTAATATAAACATAAGTTATGTTTTATATTATTGAGTTTATTTATTATGTTATTTTTCTTCTTTAAAATAATTAATCTAGATTTGTTATAAGTTCTTATACCACCACATTTTTCTATTTCATCTTTATGCTTACACCAAATTTCTTCAGAACTAATGATTTTGGTTTTGTCATATTCGTTTAATTGGTTTTCATAAAAGATTTGTAGTTTTGATCCACAAACATTAGTTATATTTTGTTTATTATCATATACTTTTGTGTATATTAAATCAAAATTTGATTTTAATATTTGTTCATTAAAAGTGCTGAAGTTTAAATATTTATAGCCAAGTGATTTTAATACTTTTAACCCTAATAAATCAAATTGTTCAGTGTAGTCATCTTCAAATTCATCTACCATTATGACATAAGAATCATTTAATAATTTATCACTAAGTTCTTCTAATATATTATCTAAACTTTTCTTCTTTAATAATTCAGTTAAAGAATATACCATAAAAACATCATCGTAAGTATTTTTTACATTGCCCATTGAATTTATTTCATAATCAATATTGGCTTGTTTATTTTTTTCTCTTGCATAATCTATATAACTTTCTACAATATCTATTGCATATATATATGCTGTTTTATTTACTTTAGCTAGTAACTCTGTAAAACATCCGTTTCCACATCCTATTTCTAGAATTTTTTTATTATTTAAATTTACTTTCTTTTTGATATCATTAATGACTTTTTTTCTTAGGTTATTTAGTTTGTAATAATTGTTTGGATTAAAATTTCTTTTTTTCACAATCTTCTCTTGAAATAAAATTAATTGTTTTAATTTTATTTAGTGAATTGATATATTCCTTTTTACCTAATAATGTCATTATAATATCCATAGCCATATATGCAGAAATAATTGTATTCGTTGGACCAAACGATGCTTTATTGATACTACTACATAATACTAAATTTTTAACTTGCTGTAATTCTATATAATATTTGTTCATTTTTTTTGTACTCACAAGCGTTGGACCATATTGTCCATTTAAAATATTTACTCCCCCAAATATACAAGGTGTTTTAGTGTTAATACAAGCTTCTAAAATTGATATTCTTATATCTAAAAATGGTGTATCTGCAGCACACACTACCATATCTATTTTTTCTTTTTCAATTATTTCTTCTACATCTTGGCTACAATTTATAAACTTATCATATTTTACTACAGTTGTATTCAAATCTTTTTCTTTAATTTTTTTAGCAATTAATTCAACTTTACTTTTAGAAATGTCATTATATGTATATAGATACTGTCTATTTAAGTTAGTTTCATCTACTGTATCAAAATCTAATATTACAAACTTTTTTACACCATTTCCTACTAAATGATTAATTATTTCACAGCCAATCCCACCTAGTCCTATAATAAATATTTTTTTGTTTTTTAAATCACCCATATCTATTTTTGAATTAGTATACACTTCTAAATAAGACTGAGTATTTCTATCCGAATGTGTATTAACACACTTTACCAAAATGTTTTCTTTCAATAATTTTCGAAAAGTTTTTGTGTCCTGATCGTTAAACATTTCTGTTTGCATAAGTTTTTGAGTAAGTATTATTTCATCTTTTGGCACTTGATACAGTTTTAATTTATTGTTTTTTACTATTAAAAGTTGATTATTATTTTTTAATATCAATGAATACTTTGGATTAATTTTATATAAACTCATATTTATCAAACACCTCTTATTTTAGATTTTTATTTTTTTAATACCAGTCTGGGGACATTTCAAATTAGAATAGAATACATCAATTGAATCAGATTCAGCATTTTGATATCCAATTACTGTAGCTATACGTTTTTCACGTTCATCATAGTAGTCATCATTACTCCATCCGTTACTAATAAATACTTGCCAAATTGAACCTCTAATTTTTTCAATTTCTTTAAGGAATCTACTTTGTTGTGTATCCGTATCTAATATTGTGTGAACTGATGAAATATTATTTTCTTCCATATAATCACTTATTGCCTTCATCGCACACCCATTACACATATATAAATTAATCAAAAAATGTTTTGCTTGTGCATATTCACCAGCATATACAGCATCATAATCTGTTTTCGCTAAAGAAAACACACTTCTTACATCTTCAAGTTCTTTGATAACAAAGGCTTCTAGTTCTTTATATTTAAATTCACGGCAAATATCCATTGCTTCTCTACAAGAGTTTATAAAATTAGGAAAATTTTTATATCTTTTATATTCTATATACCATAGATATTTTTGGTCTGCTAGTACTATTGGATCCTTTTTATACTTTTTTCTAATTGCTACTACAATATTGTCTATTTGCTCTTGAGTTAAATCTTCATCAATATGAATCCCAAATTCATCTTTTACTTCTTCAACTAAAACCATTTTGTCACAAATTATTTCTTCAATAATATTATCAAAATTATATAATTCTAATAAATTAATCTCTTTACCATTTCCAAAAATTGTTTTTTCTCCATCATATAAAAGAGTTTGATTATTTGTATCAATTGTAATATTATGTCCTTCTTTAAACAAATCTAACGCTTCTTTATATCCAGTGATGCACGGTATTCCAAACTCTCTTGCAATAATTGCTGCGTGTGATAACACACTACCTTCTGTTGTAATAATTCCTGATGCTTTTTTCATTGCTGGAACATAGTTTGTATCTGTAGTCTTAGCAAGCAAAACTGCTCCTTTTGGAAAATTTTTGATTCTTGATTCTATTTCTTCATCTTCTAAATCTTCATCAATAATATAAACTGGACCGCTACAATATCCAGAGGATGCGACTGCTCCGGCTGCTAGTTTTGCCCTAATTATAATTTGTTTTGTTATTGGTCTTGCTTGAACAAAATACGATTTTCCATCTTCAGTTATGCACCACTCCATATCAAGTGCTTCTTTTGTAGCCGTTCTAATTTTTTTTAGACTTTCTACCAAATCCTTAAATAAAGGCCTTACTGATTCATCTTCACATCTATATGAAAAATCTTCTAAAGAAACCACTACATATTTAGCTGTCTTTTTACCACTTACTAATGTTTCTCCTATTCCTTCCACATATTCAATATAAATTGAAGTACTTCCATCAAAATCAATAGCATCGGTAAAACATACTCCTGCTATTTTAGGATTAATCATTTCTTGTAAAACTATATTCATTTGACTCTTTTCTTTATTGTAAGATGTAACACGACTAGATGAAGCACTTTTGTTTACTCGTGATATTGCATCAATTATTGAATTAATATTATTAGGCACATTTAAAACACTTTCATACATACCCGCAAATGATTTATCTGTACCATCTTCATTTGTAGCTGACGATCTGATAGCAAACGTTGCCTTTTTATCAAAGGAGGAAAGAATTTTTAATAATTGTGATAAAGTGGATTCATCACCAGCCAAAATTTTATTGATTGAATCTTGATCAATACCATATGCAACTGGCACTGAAACATTAAAATTATTTAACTTATATAACCCATAAGCCTTGCCTCCAAAACTTAAATCGTTAATATTTAAAACATTTTTTAACATAACATCACTCCTTAATTACATATTATATAGTTAAATTAGAACAAACGGTTTTAAACCTCTTGTCTTTTTTCCACTTCTTAAAATAGTTCTAGGATTTTGCTACCACACCTATTTTTTTATTTCTTTTATTTAACAAATCTATATAGTTTTTATTGATTAATATAATCTCATCACATCAATAACTTGATTATAATACTAATGTTTGTATAAGTCAACAACAAAACGAAATAAAAAATAAATTTAAAAATTATATAAGTAGACTTAATTATAAAAAAAATATGCCAAAAAAGAAAAGAACATAAAGTTCATCGCTTTACGTTCTTTGAGACATAGACATCTCGGCTAATTGAGCATCAATGTTTTTGGCTTGATCCAATCCTAAAATTTTTCTTAAAAATCTTATCATAAAAGCACCTCCATCTTAATTATCACACCACTTTGTTTATTTGTCAAACATTTTAGGGTTTCCAAAAGTATTTTTTATTTTTCTAATCTAATAAATAAAAGACATAAACAATATTAAATTAATTAACATTGTTATTTTAAAACTAAGATGTTGATTCCAATTTTTCATATTTATTTTGTTTTTCTTCTTTTAAACTTTCAAACATATCCTCCATTGTTTTACTATTATGAGTAAGTTTCTTTATAGTTAAATCATCTACTTTATTATTTGCTAGTCTTAAGTTGTTTTCACTTGAAATAAGTGCATCTTTTATTTTTTGTAAGTGTTCTATTGATTTATCTATTTCCATAATTGCTTTTGTGAATTTTTCGCTTGCAAGTCTATAATTTCTATTAAAAGATGTTTTAAAATTATTCATATTTTCTTCAAAATGAGATATATCTATATTTTGATTCTTAATATTAATAAGTTCTTTTTTATATTCAAGTGAATTTAAAGCCATATTTCTTATTAAGGTAATTAAAGGTATAAAGAATTGTGGTCTTATTACATACATCTTTTTATATTTATGTGAAACATCAGTTATACCAGTATTATATAATTCATTATCTATTTCAAGTAAAGACACTAAAACAGCATATTCACAATTCTTTTCATTTCTATCTTTATCAAGTTCTTTAAAAAAGTCTTCATTTTTATGTTTTGTACTAGTTTCATCTTGTTCATTTTTCATTTCAAACATAATAGACACTATTTCATTATTATATTCATCATAATCTCTAAATATAAAATCTCCTTTAGAACCACTAGATGCATCATTATCTTTTTCAAAATATGCATTTTTAAATAAACTTCTTAATTTATTAAATTCATAACTACAATGTTTTTCTAAAGATTCACCTATCATTTTAGTAGACTGTCTTGCTTTAAAATCTTTATAATAAGATATTTGTTCATCTTTATTTTTTAACTTTTCTTCATAAGACTCTTTTATATTCTTTTCTTTTAATAGATTTTCAGCTTCTTTAATGGATAACTTATTATTTAGATCATTTATCATCTTTTCTTTTTCACTTATTGCTTCTTTTATCTTCAAATCTCTATTTGTTTCTTCTAATTTTATTTTAGCATTTAATTCACTTATTTCTAAACTTTTCTTATTTATTTCATCTTTATATTTATTATAATATTCCATTTCTTTTTCTTTTATTTTACTTTCTAATTCTTTTTTAAGTGAAGATATTTCATAATCTTTTTTATTTAAGTCTTCTTTATATTGATTTTCCATTAATTTTAAAGTATTTTCTTTATCTTTAATTATCTCTTTTTCTTTTAATTTTATTTCTTCAAAAAACTCTTTGTCTTTAATTTGACTAACTACTTTATTATAATCAGTTTCACTTATAGCAAATAAAGTTCCACATTTAGGACATTTAATCTCGTTCATTACTATCCCTCCTTCAATAACTAAATTATAATACCTTTGTTTGTGCCTGTCAACAGAAAAAAAGCAGAATTTTTATCTACTTTATACAAAACACTGCATATAAAGGAATTGCCTTAATATTATTTTCAAATCCAAAATTTCTAGTAGAAAACAAAAAAGCGTATTTAGGCTTATATTCATTAATATACATATTTAAACTTACTGATTTAACATTATTTCCACTTTTAACTTCTATTGGAATTATCCCATCTTTTTCACTATATAAGACAAAATCAATTTCTGCCTCTCTATTAGATGTCCAATAATATAGTGACTCTTCTTTAGAAGTTAACTCTTCTGCTACATAATTTTCTGCAACCGCGCCTTTATAAATAAAAGTGTTATCTAACATTATATCTGAAAATTTAATTTCACTCATATTTGTTAAAATACCTACATCACTTAAATATAATTTAAAAGTATTTTCATCTATATATACTTTTAAAGGTATTTCTATACGTTTTGTGTTGTAATTTAT
>CANRKW010000022.1 GCA_947631345.1 uncultured Bacilli bacterium
CCCCGGGTATCAAAAATTGTACACCGAAAAGAGTTAATTTCATACTTTCATATTCTCCTTATATGTAGATTTTTTTAATTTTTTTCTTTTACTCTACATATCTATATTACAATAATTTTTTATCTTTTTCAAGTCATTTTAAGTCAGATTTTTTACTTTATTAATTCTCATATATAAATTCATTATTCTTAAAGTAATCACTATAATATATTTTATCTATATATTTTAGTTTTTCCATATATATTAATGCTCTTTTTTCATAATCTTTAAAATCTTCTTTATTAAAGTCTTTACTTTTATATTTTATGCTATTAAGTGAATAACCTACAAATTGAGGACTTATATATATTCCATAATTTCTACTAAATACTATACTTTCACTTTTAGTAAATACACTACTACCAAAATACAAATTTTTGTAGCTAGGTAAATCAAATATATCTAATATTGTTGGTGTTATATCACTAGTTGTTGTAAATTTATCTACTATATTTGTATTATTATTTTCTACATATTTATTAGTTAGTTTTTTATCATATATAATCATAGGTATATGATATAATTCACTATTATATTTTTCTTTAATATCTTTAGCATAATAACTTAAGTTATTGTAATATGTGTTATGATCACTAAATAATACTATAGTTGTGTTATCTAACTCTTCTATACTTTCTAAATAATCTAACATTGTTCCAACAGCTTTATCAAAATCCATTAAAGCCGCTAAATATGTTTTTAAATGTTCTTCATCTTCATTTTTAACATCTTTTAGTATATTATAACTATCTAATATTTCATAATAAGGTTCAAGTGTTTTTCTAGTTTTATAATATCCGTGCATTGAAAAAGATATAATAAATGAGAAAAATCTTTCATCTTTTAAGAACATTTCTTCTTTCATTTTATCAAATGTAATACTATCTAAATTTCTTTCCCCTTTTTTATGCATCCAAGTGTCTTTAACCCCATATTCTTCCATTTCATTTATTGCTGTAAGACTTTCAAATCCCCAAGATTTATGTAAGTCATATCTATTATAGAAGTCTCCATAATTCGCGTGATAACTTTTCACAACAGTGTCCTTATCATAATGTTTTATTAAACTAGGAAGCGAAAAAGGATAGCTATTTTTATAAAAGTCATAGTTTACATATTTTCCAGTAGGATAGTTACCTAATACAGAAAGTGCTTCACTTACATCAGTTTTTTCTTTTTGATAAAAGTTACTAAATATTAGTCCTTCATTCATTAATCTTGTTAAATTAGGAAAAAGACTACTACTTTCTTTATATTTAGTAAATGGATACCACTCAAAAGATTCTACTAATATTAAAACTAAATTATTATCTTTACTTATACCATTATATTCACTTATTTCAAGAGGTTCTTTATATATAAAATCACTCACATCACTAACATCTTTTACATTTACAACAGTTTTACCACTTATTATTTGATATATTCCATTTCCTATCATACCTATTGTTTGATAGTTATTTGCTGTTTCACTATATAATCTTTCTTTATACATATCATCTTTTTTCTTATTAGTTTCTATTATAGGTTTTAATATTATAACAAGTAAACATATAGTAATTAAAATAGAAGATATGACTATTTTCTTTTTACTATTTTTATTTTTTGTTTTTTCTTTTTTATATTTAATTATTAATATTATAGAAGGCACTAATATAAATAAGAGACATATTATAATGAATCCATATTGTAAGTCAAAGCTTTCTAAAGTACCAAATGCATCAGTTCTTTGATTAAACATAGCCCATTCAAATACTGTTCCATTGGAATCGTATAAAAAGATAAATGCAGTATCTAGAATCATCTGTATAATTAAAAATACACTTGATATTATTTCTCTTAATATTTTACTTTTAATTAAAGAAAGTATAACTGTAAATAGAGTTAATATAAATAATGGATAAAAAGGTTTACTTAAATAAAAACCACAAGTAGTATATGTAATAGCAAATAATTCCATAAAAATGCTAATTATTATGAATTTTATTATAGTTATGTTTTCTTTTATAAACTTTATCATAATAAACCTATTACTCTTAAATTTAATGGATTAGTATTAATTAAATTAGCGAGTTCTTCTTTATTTTCATATTTGTCTATTTTATTTTTTATACTACTTATTGTATCACAAAACATAGATGGATTTGTGAGTAGAATACCATATATATTAGTAACACCAATTGACTCAAAGATATCTAAAATATTCTCTATTTTATCACTATCATATATAAATATATCTAAATTTATATCATTATCTATAATTTTTTCTTTAACTTTTTCTATTTGTTCATTATTTAAATTGTATTTTTCTAAATAATTCATAAATTATTATTCCTTCCCATTATTATACTTTCTATATTTTTATAATCTGCTTCTGTTATAAATGAATTTCTAATTATAGAAGTAAGTAACATTTCTTTTGTTAAGTTACCATATAAACCTTTTAATATTGATGCATAATGTAATACTTTATATCTAGATATTATTCTATTATTAAATAGATATATATATTCACTTGCTTTATAGTTTTCTTCTAAATTTCTTATTAATTCATCATTTAAAATTTCTTCTATATAGTATTCTTCTTCGTGATCTTTTAAAGATGTTATATATTGTATTATCATTTTATCATATATAGCATAGTCTTCTATCTTTTCAATTCCACTTACAAAATTAGTTAAAAGGAACTCTTCCATTTCTTCACTATTAGATAAAAGGCGTCTATCTTTTTCGTCAAATATTTCACTACTTTGAGTTCCAGCTTTCTTTTTAGAGAAGAATATATTGTAAAATTCTTTATAACCATTAGTATATAATTTATGGCTTAACAAAGCGTGTTCACCTATACTTTTTAAATGTAAGTAACTTAAATTTCTCATAAAGTAGTTTCTTATAGATTCATTATATATACCTTTTTTACTCATATTATTTTGAAAATCTTGATTTTTTACTATATCAGAATCCATACTTTCAAATATAGATGTGTTTAATGGATTTAAAAGACCTAGTTCAATTGCTAAATGTAGTTTGTCTTCAAAATCTCCTTTCATACAAGTTATAGGTACTTTATATACACTATTTAATTTAAATAATCTACAAAGTGCGATGTTTTTCTTAAGCATCCAAGTAGGTATAGTTTTAATACTCATATCACTTCCAGTATCATCTAAATTAATTTCTTCATCAAATAAATCTCTATTTTGTTTTAATAATTCTATATTTTCTGTTAATTCTTCTAAACTAATAGTATATGATTCGTTATGTAAACTCTTTTTAATAGAAGTACCTTCTCTTTTTTCTCTAACTCTAAATACAGGTGGTCTATAATTTCTATTATTTTTTATCCAAATACTTGCATAGGCATCTTCAAAATAAGCTTCATTTATTTCACCATTTTTATTTATTTTTTCGTATATTTTTTTTATATCGTCAATTTTACCATATAAAGTTACTTTTAAAAGGGCAGTTTTTCTAAATCTTTCTAATATATTTTCTTCTTTAAAGAATTGTAATATTTCCCTTGTATTTTCTATATCTATATTAGATGTTACTTCTCTTTCATATTCTTGTAGCATTTTTAGAAAACTATTTATATAGTCTTTACTTAAGTATTCTTTATATAAGTCCATTACTTTATCTAAAGGAACATTATTTTTAGAAGAATAACCACTTAAATTTCTTGTATTATAAAAACTTTCTATTATAGTTAAAGCTTCTTCTAAATCTATTTCAAGAAGTGGAATTTCACTATAAAGGTCGTAAAACATTTCTTTAGTATAGTATTTTCTATTACCCTTATTTTCTAATATACTTTTAATAGCTTCAATGTTTTCTATTTTTCTTGATTTTTCTTCTGGTATTTTTATTTCTTTTATTTCTTCTAATAATCTTACTTCTAAACTTCTTAATTTTTCTAAAAACATATTATATGTATTTATTTGTCTTTCTGAAAAAGGAAGTTCACTACTAGAAAATTTTAAATCTTCTCTTGCTTTTATAACATTTTTCATATCAGTAATTATTGTAGAAAAATCACTTATACTATAGTTATATGCTTCTAATAAATTTAAAAGAGTAGAAAAATCAAATTCATAAAATTCTTTATCATTTTCTAAAATTTGGTAACACTTTTTTATTGCTTCAATTTGCTTTAAAAGTTCTTGTTGTTTTACTATATTAATCATTTTTAATTCTTCTAATTCTTTTCTTAAAGCATCCAATTTTTCATTAATTATTGTAACAGAATCCATTATTCCTCCCAATTTGTAACAAGTTCTAAAGTTTTTAAATAAAATGAAAAATCATCTATTCTATTAGTATAGTTACTAATTAACTTATCGGAATCTATTCCTAATTTAAACGATAGAACATCTATATCTATATTTTTTTCTTTAATTAAATTTAAAGTTTTGTTTTTTATATCTAAAAATAAGTTATTTAATTTTTCTTCCATTTATAATCACTTTCCTTCATTAAAGATTTAATTATTTCACTTTGTGATAAAACTGTCATACTATCTTGATTTTCTAAAGCAGTTATTAATTTAAGTATAGCTTCTTCATAAGATTTTATTATTCTTGATGTATTTTCATTTATTTTGTTGTTTTTAAATTCTTCTGCATATAATATTAATATACTATTATCTCTTAATTTAACAAAAGAAATTATTATTTTAGAATTAATAGTTGTAAAAATATCTTTACCACTTTTTTCTTTAAATTTTTTGCTTCCACTCATAATTCTAACACTAGTTTTTTTTCTTTGAATCATCTCATTTTCTGCTTTTTCTAATAAATTCATTAAATTATTTACTAAGTTATCTTCTTTTATTAAAGGTGAAATCATAGGTTCATTATTTTCATCTGGTAAGAAATATGCTTTAGAAAATACAAATTCATTTTCTTCTTTTTTATTTTCTGTAATTTGTTTATCTAATTCTCTTAATTTATTACATAAAAGAGTATATTCTTCATCTATACATAATTCTAAAAAATCTATATCTTCTTTATCTTTATATCCATCACTAGATATTTTTACAATTTTTTCTTCTAATCCACTTTTATAATCAAATAGTTTAAAAGCAACTACTTTAGCAAGTGCATCTTCATAACTTTGTCCATCAAATATAGCTTTTAATTCTTCTGTACTAAATTTATCTAATGCTTTTGCATATCCGTGGTAGGAATTTTGTAATTCTTTAGACATTTCACTTAACATATTATAGTATTTATTTAGTAAATCGTTCATTTCTACATTTATTTTATTATATTTTTCTTTAACTACTAAAAATTCAGTTTTATAATTTATCTCTACTATTTCAATAGCTTCTTCTTTATCTTCTTTTATTTCTTCTTTTTCTTCAGTTTGCTTAACTTCTTTAGGTTTTCTTACTACATTAGATTTTGATCCTTTATACATAGGATATAATAAAATTTTTCTCATTTCTTCTCTATCTATATTATATTTTTCACATATTCTAACAATTAAATGAAAATCTGCTAATACACCCATATACAAATCATATACATCACTATAATTTTTACTTTCTTTAATTAAATCACTATTATATATTTCTAATTTTTCACTAAAAGTTTTTATTCTTTCTCTTATTACTTTAAAAGCTTCTTTACATAAATCATTTTCTTCATTATTTAAATTTACAAAATACCCAGCTATTTTAAAATGTCGTTCTAAAGAACTATCTATTGATATTATAGGATTTTTATATTTTAGCAATAAACCATTATCATTATATTTTTCTATTTTAATTACTGTTTCTATTTTTTTTATATCTGCTTCAATCTTTGATATTTCACCTTTTATAAATGACAATTCTTTATATAGATAACTTCTAAATAAATCCCAAGATTTTTTTGATTCAAGAATATCTCTTTCTATTTCAATAAATTCCATTTTTCCCTCTTTTCATATTAAACATTGTACCATATATTTAACATAAAATCTATAATAACATTATATATTACAACACTTAATATTTTAAGTATTCACCTCCGATCGATATTTGTATTATAATACAATTGTTTGCACAAGTCAATAAGTTTTTTTATAAAAAAAACTAGGAATTCCTAGTTCAAGTAATTTTCATTTATATTATCTATTTGTTTTTTCATTTCTTCAGTATCTTCTATTATATCGTATTCATCTGTATCTTCCATTATTTGTATTCTTACTTTAGCATCTCCTATTATTTCTATTCCTAAACATTTTTCTATTTCATAATATATTGTATTATCTTTACTACTAACATCTATTACTGTTGGATTTTTTAGACTTGTTATCATTATTTCACTATTATCATCTAAAACTGCATTGCCTTTTAAGTTTATTCCTACAACTTCTTCATAACTAATTTGCCTTGCTTCCACATTAGTTTTAGTATTATTATCATAACTATACCAAATATTGACATCAAAACTTCCTACAATTTTAACTTTGCCATTATAATTATAACCACTCATTGTATGATTAATTACCCAACAACCTAAAACTGTATCTATTTTATTTGTCCCTACTATTTCATATTTATCTTTAAAAGTCTTTTTTCCTTTTCCAATAACTGCTTTAGTAACAATTTCCTTATACATATATCATTCACCTATTTTAATATATGATATTTACCTAAATTTGTTTCCTTTTTAATGTGTCATTTTCTAAAAAACTTAAGTCTTCTGCATAATCTATTGGAAACATAGATATTATTTTTTTAGTTTTAAAAGCAGATATTACTTTAATAGTTTTTATCTCTCTTCCTTTATATCTACTTACAATTTTATCTGTTGTTACTGGGTATACACTTACTATTTCATCTCTATAAGGAGTTATTGTTTCAATTTTTTCTTTTACTTCTTCTATTAATTTTTTTATATCAAGTTCATTTAAAAATGAAACTGCATTAGGTGTTATTTTTTCTTTATGTAAAGAAATATGATTAATTAAAATATTTTGATCACTTCCAAATAGTATTTCTTTTAGATATACACAACTATCTAAATTGAAACTTCTATAGTCTTTTCCTAATTTAGTTAAAACAAAGAATCTAAGTTTAGAGTATTTATCATATAAGGCTACATTTTTCTTTAGTTTATTTTTATCAACTTTTTGTAAGTAAAAATACGCTTCTTCGTATTTATCTTCTAGTGCTAAAAGACAGGCTTTCCAAAAATGTGAGATATTACTAAGTTCTCGATCTTTTACTGCTTTTTGTACTAAATCATCACTTTCTCTTATATTACCTAAATTATAATTAAAGAAAATTATATCTTCATTATTTAAGGCATTTATTAAACGAGTAGATTCCATATCTTTTAGAGTTAAAGCATATTCTAAAGCTTGTTCTAATTTAAAATGTCCTTTTAGTATTAAACTTTTTAAATATGTTCTTAAGTAATTATTTTCTCCTACTAATTCTGATAATTTAATACTTGCTTCATTATATTTTCCTTCTAGTAAGTCTATTCTAATAAGCATTAAATTAGCCATATAGCCAAGGGATGAGTCATATTTACATAACTCAAAAAACTCTCTTGCATTTACATAACTTTTTTTAGCAAAACAAAGACATCCTTTATCATACATATATTTTGATTCTATTATCATTTATTCACCTATTTTATTAATGTACCATTTAAACTAAAACTTTTTGCTTCATCTATTTTTACATTAACAATCTTTCCTATAATATTTTCATCACTTATAATATTTACAAGTTTCATATTTTCAGTATAACCCATATATTTATTTCTATCTTTTTCACTATAATCAAGTACTAAACATTTTACTGTTTTTCCAATTTCTTTTTGATTAGATATATTACTATAAGTATTTACTAATTTGTTTAGTCTTTGTAATCTGTCATTTTTTTCTTCTAATGTTATGTTATCTTCAAATATTGAAGCTGGTGTTCCTTCTCTTGGACTGAATATAAATGTATATGCCCCGTCAAATTTACACTCATTTACTATATCTAGTGTTTCTTTAAAGTCTTCTTCAGTTTCTGAAGGGAAACCTACTATTATATCAGTAGTAATACTTACTCCTTTTACTTTTTCTCTAATTTTTTTGTATAATTCTAAATATTCTTCTTTAGTATAACGCCTTCCCATCAATTTTAATATTCTGTTACTTCCAGATTGAATAGGTAAATGTACATAAGGCATCACATTATCGCACTCACTTATCGCGTCTATCATTTCATCTGTAAAATCCCACGGGTGACTTGTAACAAAACGTATTCTTGGTATACCAGTTTTACTAACATCTCTTAGTAAATCAGCAAGTGTATAGTCAGTATACAAATCTTTTCCATAAGCATTTACATTTTGTCCTAGTAATGTTACTTCACTATAGCCTTTTTTTACTAAATCTTCTACTTCTTTTATTATATCAGTTTTATCTCTACTTATTTGTTTACCTCTTGTATAAGGAACAATACAATATGTGCAAAATTTATCACAACCAAATATAATATCAACCCAAGCGGTATATTTGCTATCCTTTTTTTCAGGTATTCCTTCACATATGTAATCATTAGAATTTAACACTTCTATAACTTGTTTTCCAGTTTTTATTCTTTCATTAATTACATTAACTAAATTATCTAAATTATGTGTTCCAAATATAAAATCAATGTATTTATATTTTTCCATTATGTTTTTTACTACATTTTCTTCTTGAGCCATACATCCACATAAACCTAGAAGCAAATCTTTCTTTTCTTCTTTTATCTTCTTTATTAAACCCATAAAACCAAATACTTTATCGTGGGCATTTTCTCTTATTGCACACGTATTTAATATAATTAAATCAGCTTCATTTATATCAGAAGTTTCTATCATTTTATTATCAGTTAAAATTCCTTTTATTTTTTCTCCATC
The DNA here is from genome assembly GCA_947631345.1 of uncultured Bacilli bacterium. Next base: position 8,934 of record CANRKW010000022.1, read on the forward strand.
ATGTTCATTCATTTGACATCCATAAGTTCTTACAAAGAATTTCTTATTAATTAGTTTCTCATTAAGTGAAATATTTTTATAATTTTTTGTTTCCTTTTTATCTTTATCCCTTTTCTTTTCTTCAATTCTATTAGGTATATTCATATCTTACTCCTTTATAAATTATATAACTCTTTAACTTCTTTTTTAGTAAGGCGTCTATATTCTCCTCTGTTAAGCCCTTCTAAAGTAAGAAAGGCATATTTTTCTCTTTTAAGTTTTAATACATCATAATTAAAAGCATTAAACATATTTTTTACTTGATGATTTTTTCCTTCAGTAATTGTAACACTTACATAACTAGAGTCTGTCTTTTTATTGTATTTTTTTAATTTAAAAATTGCTTTTTTAGTTTTTTGTCCATTTAATATTATTCCTTCATTAAGTTTTAAGGCATCTTCTTTTTTAAAGAAACCTTTTATTTTTGCTATGTAAGTTTTAGGTATGTCTTTTTTAGGATGCATTAGTTTATTAGATAATTCTCCATCATTAGTAAGTAGTATTATTCCAGTCGTGTCATAATCTAGTCTTCCAATTGGATATATTCTAGACTTACTTTTTACTAAATCTACAACACTTTTTCTACTCTTTTCATCTTTTGTGGTACTTACAACACCTCTAGGCTTATATAATAAGTAGTATTCTTTTTCTTCCAATTTTAAGATTTTGTTATCTACTTGTACTACATCAGTGTTATTTACACAAGTACCTAAAGTATTAACTATCTTGCCATTTACTAAAACACGATTATTTAAAATCAGTTCTTCTGCTTTTCTTCTACTACAAAGCCCACATTTACTAATATATTTTTGTAATCTTTCCATATATATCAACTCATAAATAATTATAAATTATTAAATTACATTTGACAATAGTCCTTTTAATTTTGGGTATTTTGGGTATTTTATTAAAGAATTTAATAAGTAAATTGCTTCACTTTTAATGAATTTACCATTTACATATATTTTAGCATATCCCACTATCATATTATTTTTTATCTTTTTCTTTTTTATAAGTTCAATATTAACAGTAACTTTATCTAATTCATTTTTGTTTAACATAATAAATACATCATTTTTTATATATAAATGATACTTTTTATAATAATCATCTTTTATAACAAAGGTGTATTTGTCTAATATTTTATAGCTATCATATGAATTAAAGTACTTTTCATATAATTTTTTATGTGTATTAAATCTATTCTTATCATTAAAGGTGACTATTATTAATTCTTCACTTGCCCGTTTTGCACTTGAAACTAAGATGTAGCCACTTTTATCAGTGTAGCCTGTTTTTCCACCAGTAGTGTATTTGTATTTTGTCAGAAGTTCATTTTTGTTATACCAAATGTAATTTTCCATACTACTAGTTAATGTGTATTTTTTTATTTTATTAATTTCAGTAAACACTTTATTTTTATTTGCATAAGCCATTAATATTGCTAAATCATATGGAGAACTGTAATTTTCAGTTTTGTTATCTAGTCCGTGAGGATTTCTAAATATAGTGTTTTTCATACCTATTCTTATTGCTGTTTCGTTCATTTTTTCAATAAAAGCATCATAACCTAATGTATTTTCTGCTATTACCATTGCTGAGTCATTTCCACTTCTTAATAAAAGGCCTACTAAAAGATCATATAAAGTCATACATTCGCCCTTTTTAATGTAAATCATAGATCCATATACTTCTTCTATTTCATCACCTGCACATAGTATTTTTGTGGTATCTTCATTTTCTAAAGCGACAATTGCAGTCATTATTTTAGTAGTACTTGCTATTAATAATTTTTTGTCTATGTTTTTTCCATCAAGTACTCTTAAAGATTTACTATCCATTACAATAAATGAATCATAAGCATATATCTTACTTTTATAAATAAAACTTAAAATACAAATAAAAATTAACAATATTTTTTTCATATCAATAAATATTATGAAGGTAACTAAAAAAAATACCACATAAAGTGATATTATTCATAATTATATGTACCGTGTATTTTTTCTAAAGTAGTGTTATCAAAATCTTCTACTTTCCATTTGTCATCTTCTTTTGTTAGGTTTACTGTTATAGTGTAGTCTACTCTTTCATCTACTTCTAACATTTTATCTAGTTTATAATTTAGGAATTTTTTTTCATTATATACGCCTTCATCCATAAATTCTTCTTTATTGTTATTTAGGTAATCATTTGCATTTTTTTGTACTTTATAAAAGTCATACACAGTGATGTTTACTTTTACTTCTGCTTCATCCCCTTCAACTTCTTCACTCACAATTTTGTATTTTAAATCGCTATATTGCATACGCATAGCTTTCATATATTTTTCTTTTTGTGAAGTTTCAGTAAATGTACTAGATTCACTAGTAAGCTCTAAGTCACTTAAAACTGCCTCATCTAAATTTTGATATTTTTTTAAGACTTCTTCTACTTTTTTACTAGGAGTATCTTCAATTAATGAACAACCTAATAATAAAAATAAACTAGATAAAATTATAAACAATTTTTTCATTAGTTTCCTCCTCTAGTTTATATTTTAACCTTAATATTTTTATTTATACATTTATTTTTTTATAGTAAGTAAATGTAATAATTCTAAAAATTCTAAATGTTTTTTAGTAAATTCTTTTTTTAAGTCTTTTATAAGAGTTTCATATTTGTTTACACCATTTGATGAATCAAACCACTCATAATATAAATAATCTATTTTTACTTGACTATCTTTAATACTTTCTAATTCATTTATTATGTTTTCTAAAATTATTCTATCACTTCTAATCATATTGTTATATTTTATTTTACTTAATACTTCATAATCTATATTAGTTATTTCATTTGAAACTGCAAGTTCAGATATTTCTCTTTCTTCATTAACTAGAAAATTGCTCATTTTAGTAGTAACACCATTATTATTAAACATAACACAAATGGAATTTTTCTCATCACTTATAATAGCCATATAAGGAATTAAATCTATATTTTTTAAAGAAAACACTTGAGTTTTATCTTTAATTATATTTAAAAATTCTTTGGAAACTTTAACTTTATTAAACATAAAATCACATAAATTATTATGATTAACTTTAAATAATGGAACTCTCCTTATATGAAGCAAGTTATCATTTTCTTCCCAATCATAAAAATCATATAATTCTTCATTTAGATTAACTAAAATATCATATACATATACCATTATTTTTTCCCCTTTCTATAAATAGACAAAAAAACTAAAATACTTCCTATATATATGGAATTACATTCGAGCCTTCTAATAATAAAATTGACATAATCCAAAAAACTATACCCCATATTTAAAAGATTTAGATAAATTATTATAAAAGAAAAACCAATACTAATTAAAACAATTCCTAATATAAAAAGAAGTATACGAGCCATTTTCTTCACCCATTTAATATTATTAAATATTCTATTATTTATGTACAATATTTATCACTTGAAAATCTTAAGATATTTTGATATTATGTATATAGAAGAGAAATCTTCATAAAATAAAAATGGAACGTTCAACCTGACCTGTTG
>CANRKW010000023.1 GCA_947631345.1 uncultured Bacilli bacterium
CTAAAAAATTTATAAAAAATAAGGTATAATAGAAGTAAAAGATAGATTATTCATCTATCTCTTGACTGAACTGTAACTGTTCTAAATGTGGTTACGAAATGGATGAATCAGCTCTTGCGTGTCCAAAATGTGGAGCGCCAACAGGTGTAAAAGCAAGAGGGACTATTCAAGAAAAGGATTTAGCCATTTGTGTAATTTTATCAATTATAACTTGTGGCATCTATGCAATTTATTGGTTTATTACAATGACTGATGATTCAAAAACTCTATATGACGATAACACTGCAGGTGGTGCATTAGCTTTTGTTTATACATTGTTATCTTGTGGTATTTATAGCATTTATTGGAACTATAAAATAGGTAAAAGAATGTATGAAGCAGGAAAAAATGCTGGAGTAAATATTAGTGATAATTCAGTATTATATTTAATCTTATCAATATTTGGACTTAGTATAATTACTTATTGTTTAGTCCAAAGCGATTTAAATAGACTTGCAAATCAATAAGAAAAAAGTAATATATTATAGTATTATATTAATAGTAGTATCTTTAGTATATTACTTTTTAAATCACAAATATAATATTGAAATACCATGTTTATTTCACAAAATAACTAATTTGTACTGTCCAGGATGTGGAATCACAAGAATGATTTTCTCAATAATTGAATTAGATTTCTATCAAGCATTTAGATATAACCCATTATTATTTATACTCTTAGTATGTTATTTAATTATTAAACTTATAGAAATAATTAGAAAGAAAAAAATAGCAATAAAACCTATTTACTCATATTATCTTTTATTTATAACAATAATTTATGGAATTTTAAGAAATATAGATGCCTTTTCATATTTAATTCCAACAGTAGTTAAATAATACTGATAGCCATTTGGTCATCAGTTTTTTCTCATTTTCTTCTTGAATTTTATTTATATTTGTTATATAATCTCTAATCAAGTGTTTATATTTATACGTTTTTCTTTTATAATTATACTATTTTCGGCAAATTTTGCATAAAAATTAGTATATTATTTAATAATACAAGGAGGCTATATATGTTAATAGGTATAATTATCTCTATACTTTTACTTTTTATGTACTGCTCTTTAGTAGTATCTAGTAGATGTGATAAAAATGATAAAAAGAAATAACTATTTAATTAAACATTTATCTTTAATTTTATTAATTAAAACACCTACAAATACACCACAAGAATCTATGAAAACATCAAAAACTCTTCCAGCTCTTCCATCAACAAATAATTGATGTGTTTCATCTGTACAAGCATAGAAAACACATATTATAAATGAAACTAAATATTTATGTTTTAAGTTAATAAGTGATAATATATTAATCCATAATAAACATAATATTAAGTATTCACTAAAATGCATAACTTTTCTAAGTGGAAAATTTAATTTATCAGCAATTTTTTCTCTTTGGCTATTTGTATATAGATTATCTTTAATTTTAATTTTAACACATACTTTATCAGTAAAAGTGATTACCTTTAAAATAACATTTTTACTATTATTTCCAGAACTACTACCATTAGAGCTTGAAAACATAAAGATAACACTCATCCAAAGAATTACCAAAATAAATGATATTATAATTTTATATTTCTTTTTCATACGCATCAGTAATAAGTATAACACTAAATTATAAAAACATTAAATTATATTAAAATATTTTACTAAAATTTTACAAAATCTTAAAATTACAATTACAAAATTAAAAAAAGACAAATTTTAAAATTCATCTTTATCTAAACATTCTTTCAATAAAATTATCTTTACCAATTATTTTATAAGATTTCACTTCTTTATTATTAATAACTTTTTCTATATTTTTGTCTATTAAATCATTAACCATATTTTTATCTTTAGTTAATTCTTCTAATAAAGGTATTAAATCTTTTAATTTAGAATAACTATTTTCTTCACTATGATGTACGTCACTTCCTAAAAAATGAATCATATGTCTTTTAAGCATTAACTTAAGTGTTTTTTCTGATTTTTTACCCCATTTACCATATAAAGAGGCAAAATTTCCTTGAAATAGTACACCCATATTTATTAATTCTTCAAATACTTTAGTGTTTTTATAATATAAATATCTTTCAGGATGTACAATTATTACTTTGTATCCTTTTTCTTGTAAACTATAAATATAATCTTTTAAATTAGTAAATTCTTTATTAAATGGAAGTTCAATTAATAAGTATTTACTATTATTAATTGTACATATCTTATTAATTTCTAAATTATAAAATAAATCTTCATCTATTGCTATTTCATTAGCTAAATATATATTTATTTTAATATCTGTTTTTTTTAATTCACTTTTTAAATTTTCAAACACCTTTTTTTTATTTTCGTTATTACAAGTAAAACCATTTATTTTTCTATAATGTGGAGTTAACACAATATCAGTATATCCATTATCATATGCTTTTTTTAATATTCTGATACTTTCTTCTAGGCTTAAAGCACCATCATCTATACCATATAATATATGTGAATGTATATCTTTCATTATTTTTTATGTCCTTCACTTGTATAATAATTAGAGTAATAAGGATTATCTTTAGAGTCTATTTGATTTAAAACTGCATATATCTTTTTAGTTCCTACATTTTCTAACGATTTTTTAGATTTAGAAACTGATTCTAATTTAGTATCTTTATGTTTTACTGCTAAAAGTACTAAATCTGCATAAGTTGAAACAACTAGTGAATCATTTAGTCCTAATACTGGTGGACAGTCAAGTATTATTATGTCATATTCTTTTTTTAGTTTATCTATTATACTTTTACATTTTTTAGTGCTTAAAAGTTCACTAGGATTAGATGGATAAGGTCCAGTAGGAATTATAGATAGATTTTTTATTTTAGTTTGTTTTATGTATTTATGATAGTTATCTTCCCACTTTTTATCTATAAGTAAATTAGAAAATCCTTCATCATCTTCACAATTTATTCCAAATATTTTATTTTGTTTTCCTTTTCTTAAATCACAATCTATTATTAAAACTTTTTCATCATTTAAAGCATATGCACCTGCTAAATTTGCTGATAAAAAGCTTTTGCCTTCTCCAGGATATGAAGAAGTAGTCATAATAACATTTATATTATCATCTACTGAAGAAAATTTAATATTGGTCATTAATCTTTTAATTTCTTCACTAAATGATGAATAAGGTCTTTCTATAATAATTAATTCATTCATATCTATACACTCTTTCTTCTTTTGTACAATGGAATATTACCAAGTACTGTAATTTTTAATTTTTCTTCTAATTCTTCACTACTCTTAATTGATGTATCAAAGTAATATACAACAAATATTATTAGAAATGAAATAACAATTCCAACTAAACCACATATTGTTAAGTCTCTTACTATATGTATATTAAAAGGTGATTCTTCTACTTCAGCAGTTTCAAATATATATACATTTTGTAAGTCATATATATTTACTATTTCTTTTTTAAATGCAGCCGCGATTGTATTAGCAAGATTAGTAGCAAGTCTTGCATTTTCGTTATTAACAGTTATTTTAATTATTTCTGTGTTATCTTCACTAGTTACTGATATACTATTTGCAATATCTTCATAAGTCATATCAAGTTGTAGTTTATCAATAGCTTCATTTACTACTTTTTTACTTTTGATTATCCAACTATAAGTTGATACTAAATTACGTGATAATGTTAAATCTCCTTGAGTAACTTGTGTATTTTGTTGAACTAGTATTACTGTAGTTTCTCCTTTATATAATGGTTTTCTAATAAAAAATAAATAACCAGAACCTAAAACTAATACCAATAATACTATGATTATCATTATTGGAATCTTTTTTATAAAATAGTTAAAAAGATCCTTTAAATTCAATTCTTCCATATTTTCCCTCCATTTGGCGAGTGTATTATACCATAGATTTATAAAAAAAGAAACACATTTTTGTGATTTTATCCTATGATTAATGTATAATCATTTAAAAAACCATCTTCAAATGCTTTCCCGCCTATTAATTCTACGCTAAGTTTTGCACTTCTTCCACTAAATCTGTTATGAGTTACAGTAGTTACATTACCGCTTATGCCCATACTATTTAAGAGTTTATTCCCAAAAGATAATAGTGATATATTACTAGCACTTAAAGAAGCTAACTCTCCTCTTGAAATTCTACTTACACTTCCATCAGATAAATGAATTACTAAATTTGCTAAATATTGATTACTTGCAAGCACACTCATCGCGTCTTTTAGTCCAGTACCACTTCCTCCACCTATATGTGAATTATCATATACTACACTTGCAATAGTTTTATCAGCATAGCTAGATTTGTAGGAACAATATATATTATGAGTATCTTTATCAAAAGAAACACTATATAATTTAATTAAACCTACACTTCTATATGAATTATTATCCATATATTCTTTAGTTACTATATTATCACTTGTGAAATTAACAACAAAACTGTTATTTGAGGCTAAATAAAAGTATTCACTATTAATTATAAATGTCACATTTAAGCTTTTATTATAGAGTGAACTTAAGTTTCTTTCGTTAAATTCTAAGTTAGATGTATTAGTTAAATCAGTAAACAACCTATTAATAACATCACTGCTTTCATTAGAATTATTAATTATGTATAAGTTTCCATTATAGTTTATTTCTATTCTTATTATATCATCTCTATTTATAATAGTATTTGTAGTACTTTTAATAGAATCTAATATACTATTTATTTTATTATTAACACCAATTATATTTACATTAATGTTACTTCCATCAAAATAAGTACTAAACAATATACTATTATTTATATAATTATATATGTATTCACTTATATTTATTCCTTTTATTTCATTAGTTTTTTCCCATTTAGCAGTAAGTGTTATATTACTAGTTATTTCTTTATCAAAATCAAAAACCTCATCATTATAATACCAACCCAGAAAATTATAACCAGCCTTAGTTGGATCTATTATTTTATTTACTTTTGTATTATATTCAATTGGAACTTTTGTAATATTACCAAATCCATCATCAAATAATACGTAATTTGAAAATTCTTCCCATCTTGCTTCTAAAACTAAGTTATTTTTTATTTTAGTTTTGTTATCATATTTTGTATTACCACTAAACCATCCTAAAAAACTAAATCCGAGTTTATTTAATGTTTCTAACTCTAATATACCATTATATTTTACTATTTCTTCTTTATATAACTCATTATCTACTAAAAATTTAACACTAAATTCACTATTTATAAGTTTGTTATATTTATAATATATAATAAAACCAAGTACAAGTAATATAATTATTGTAATTATTATTTTAAATATTTTAAATCCTATCTTTTTTTTCATATTAATTTCATTCCCTAACAAATTATAGCAAAAATTTTATACCTAGTCTATTCATTTTCACTTTTTAATAATTCTTTAATATCATTAATAGTTAAATTATAAAGCATAGATTCATCTCTATTTTTTTCTATCAATTTATCGCTTAAAGACTTCTTTTTATTTTGAAGTTCCAATATTCTTTCTTCTATTGTACCTTTAGCAATAAGTTTAACAACTTCAACAGTTTTAGTTTGTCCAATTCTATGTGCTCGGTCAGTTGCTTGATTTTCTACTTGTGGATTCCACCATAAATCTAAGTGTATTACATATTCAGCACTAGTTAAATTAAGTCCAGTTCCACCTGCTTTTATTGTTATTAGAAATACATTAGTGTTATCACTGTTGAATTTATCAACTAAATTTTGTCTTTCTCTACTTTTAACAGAACCATCTATTGTATAATATGATATTTTTTCTTTATCAAATTCTTTTTTAACTATATCTAATGCAGATTTAAAACTAGTGAATATTAACATTTTATGTCCATTACTTATTATACCTTTAACTACACTAACTAAATTGTCTATTTTAACACTTTCACCTTTATAGTCTTCATAAACAAGTTTAGGATCTATACAAAGTTGTCTTAATCTAGTTATTAAACTAAGTATATATATTTTAGATTTGTTAAATTCTCCACTTTCTTCTAATTTTTTAATTTCTTCATTTACTTTTTTAATTTCTAAAGCATATAACTTCTTTTGTTCTTCTCCTAAATCTATATATATGTTATTTTCTATTTTAGGTGGTAAATCTTTAAGAACATCACTTTTCTTTCTTCTTAATATAAAAGGCATTATTATTTTGTTTAAAGAATCAAGTTTCTTTTCATCTTCTTCATCAAAGTTAGATACTTTATATTTTTCACTAAATTTAGTTATATTAGACAAAAATCCAGGCATTATAAAATCAAATATGCTCCATAATTCTTGTATAGAGTTTTCAATAGGTGTACCAGTCAAAGCAATTTTAGTTACACTGTTAATCTTTTTAACTGCTTTAGTTACTTTTGCTTCGTGATTCTTTATATTTTGTGCTTCATCTATTATACATACTTTAAATATAGATTTTTCATACATTTCTTCATCAATTCTTAATAAACCATAACTTGTAATAAAAACACTAGCATCACTATTTTTATATATTTCTTCTCTTTTTTTCTTTAAACCTGCAAGAACTTGTACTTTAATATTTTCACCAAATTTCTTAAATTCGTTTTCCCAATTATATATAAGTGATGTAGGACATATTATTAAGAATTTGTAATTTTTGTCTTCTAAAAGTAATTTTTTAAATAAATATATCGTTTGTATAGATTTACCAAGTCCCATTTCATCTGCAAGTATTCCACCTAAATCACATTTCACAATAGTATAAAGCCATTTAATACCTATCATTTGATAATCTCTTAGTATTTCTTTTTCTTCTTTAGAAAACTCTAAATCAACATCTTTGTATTTCTTAAATTTATCTATAAATTCATTAAATAAATTGTTAGTCTTAATATTTAAGTATTTATCATCTTTTAAACTATCTAAATATATTGCTTTATATTTAGGAATTACCCCACTTCCACTTTCACTTAAATCCATATTATCTATTAAATTGTTTAATTCATTTAATCCCTCATCTTCTAAAGAAATAATATCTCCACTTTTTAATTTATAATATTTTTTCTTTCTTTTAAGTGAACTCAATATTTTAGAAACTTCATCATCTTCTACACCACTAAATTCAAAATTGTACTTCATTATATTATCTCTACCTATAGAAAAAGTACTAGTTATATTAACTTTTTTATTAATATTTGTATTTTTTAAATTTTGAGATGTAAAAACTTGATATTTTTCTGTTAAAGAATCTAATTTATATTCTAAAAATTCTACAACATTTTGTAATCCTTCTAATATTATTTTATTTTTATTAACAACAAAACCTAAATTTAGTAAATCTTCTAAAGCTTTATTTTCATATTCTTGATCTCTTAAAACATCTTTATTTATAGAAAAGTAATCAATAGAAACATTATCATATAAAAACACTAAATTAGCTATTATATCTTCTTTATCTATATCAAAATACATCTTTGTTTCAATACTTTTACCTAAATTTAATTCTTTTAATTCTTCAGATAACTCTATATTATTTCTTATAAAAGGTAATATACTTTTACTAAATATATCTAAGTCTTCTTCTTTAAATACTAAAGTATTCATTTCTCTTTCGGCTAAAGCTTTAATAAAGTCTCTTTCTTTTGTTAAGTGATATATATTATTGTTATAAAAAATGTATTCGTAGTTTTCTACAAATGGTATTACTTCATTTTTAATGTCTATGTTTAATGTGAAGTTCCCATCTTTTTTAGACAAAGAGGATTTAAATGGAAACTCATCTTTTATACTGGTTTCTCCAACATCTTCTATATATATTTTCCTATTCTTTAAAAGTGACAACAATTTTGTCATATCTCTATCATTAAAGTTAAAATTATCATAAAAATAATCTACATTTGAAAACAAAAACTCAAATATTTCTTCATCTTGTTCATCAAAATAACAAAGATTAGGGTCATATGTAAAGTTTTTACCAAAAGATACTTCTCCTCTTTTATAATGAAATGAATCTATAAAGCGTTTGTATTTTTGACCTAAAGTATATAATTTATCATAGCCTATTTTTATCTTAAAAATCCATCTATCATTATAATAACTACTATCTATATAAAGAAATGAATACATAACATTTATTTTTCTTTTAACTTTCTTCTCATCTTTCTTTAAAAACATATTTAATAACTCTTTACTTCTTACCAAATCATTAGTGTTAGACATAAAAACGTCTTCACAATTTAAAAAAACTGCTCCAATATGTGGACAAGAATTAGTCCTCATAAATTGATGACAAGTACAAAAAAGCTTACTAATATTTTTGTCTTTTATACGTATTTCTACTATTGCTCTTATGTTATCTTTAACTATAAAAGCATATGAATATTCATTTTCTAATTTTACTTTATTATATAAAACTATATCACTTCTTTTATATTTATTAGCATCTATTATATCATAACTATATATATATTTTTCTAATTCTCTTCTTATGTTCATAACTCCCCCTTAATTTTTTTATCTATTTCTTCTAAACTGTTAAATAGTTTAACTATGTTTTTTTTAGGTACTAACATATGCATTTTTTTATTAATTTTAAAATGAAAGGTTTTTTTATTATGGTTATATTCTTCTCCATCTATTACCCAGCTAGGTGGAACTTCATCAAATATTATTTTGAAGTCATTAGTTTTGTAATACTCAATACCAGGCATATTTTTAATTTGACCAGTTAATATTTTACCTGCTATAAAAACAAGTTCAGGTTTAGTTTTAGCTGTACACATTACAACTTCAAACATATTGTCATCTAATTTTACATCTTCATAAATGTTATCAAAACCACCTAATCTACAAGTATTAGTAACAAAAACAAAAGAGTAAGTGCCACTTCTTTTAATACCATCTACTATGTATGTTAAATTAAATAACTTTATTTTGTCTTTAAATTCACGAGTTGCATTAAATATATATCCAAGTCTTCCGTATTTTCTTTTTAAATCTCTTGGTGTGTTATATGAAACATCAACATAACTTCCAATACACGCGACATAGACAAAAGGTCTATCGTTTATAAGACACACATCCACATTTTTTTTAGTACCATTAACTAACATTTGAACATTAACAGCCATATTTTTGGTATAACCATACATTGTGCCAACATCATTTACAGTTCCAATAGGTAATTGACTCATTAAAAGCTTTTTTCTTCTTTTTAAATTACCAGTTATGCCTTCATTTAGAGTTCCATCTCCTCCACAACATATTACTAAATCTATATTACTTGGTAACTTTTTAACTATTTCAGTCGCATCTTTTGGCCCTTTAGTAGGACACATTAAAACTTCATAATCACTTACTTCTAATATTGAAGGCAAATCTTTTATATCTTTTTTATCTTTATCTCTACCACTTTCAGGATTATAAATAACCGCGCACTTTTTCATAATTCTCCTTTATTTATATAAAGACCTCCCAGAAATTATAATATCACAAGTATATATGTTTGTAAAGACAAACAGAAAAGAAACAAAAGCGCTAATAACTAAAAAAAATAATAATTGATGAAAAAGGTGCATTAATTTTCGCCACCTGCCATAAGTTTAACATTAAAATTTGCATCTATATAATTTACCGAAAAAAATTAATAGAAGAACAAAGCTGTACCCTTAATCCAATATTTCACTATAAAATTCTTTTAGCTTGCTTTTATCAGCAATTATTTTTACATGAATTGATATTGTAGGTTTTAATTGTCTAACGTCTTCTAAACTAAAAAGATATCTATCATTTTCTTGACTAACTTTTTCTATTGTTACAAATAAAAGATTATTTATTTTTTTACCTGTAATATCTCCATCAGTTCCTCTTCCAATTCTGTTTTGCATATTTTGAATAGGAACAGAAGCCTTATTATTAATATCACCACCAATATTAACTATTGAATTGTTCAAAAATTTTGGTGTAAAAACTTTACTAGGATTTTTGCCTGCTGGCCTAATTTCAGATCCAGAAGTTGAAATAATATCAAAGTTATCTGTTCCATCCACACAATCTATTGTAATTGTTAATAATTCGTTATCTTTATCTAAAGTTACAAGAGCATCAATGTCAAGATTAGTAAAATAACTTCTTAAAATTTCTTTTTTTGTTTCCTCATCAAAAGCATTATAATTAACATTAGTACATTCTGGATCGTATCTTGAAAAGATATCAGTTTCTTCATTAAATTGATTTATTAAAGGAATGTACTCTGGGTTATCCCTAAGAAAATCATTATCCATTAACAATTTTCCACTCTCATCATATTGTTTTATATCCCTTTCACCTGCACGAGCAAGTCTATCTTTAAACTCTAATTTAACAATGTGATTATTTAAAAATAAATCAGCATCATATGAAGTAGGATTACCATATTGAATTAAAAAATTCTCATAATTATCCGGATCGTAATAAATATATCTACATAACAAAGTATTCTCTTCCGCCCTTAAATATGGTAAAACATTCGCTGGCAATTCTCTTATATAACTATGAAAAGAATCAACAAAACAAGATAAATTATACATATTAGCAATTGTTTGTGCCAACACGCATTCTATAAGTGTCCCTGGTTGTAAAGCACTTTTTGAATTAAACTGTCGTTCAATTTCAGCATAAACACCTTTTACTTTTTTTATTTTTTTAGTTATTGTTGGATTTATTTTTAAGAATTCACCAAATGTTTTAACTTTTTTATAGTTATCCTTATAAAATTTTTCAATTTGTTTCACTTCTTCTTCAGTTAGTACTACTTTATTATCTTTTAAATACACATCCCTTAAAAATTCAATTAACGTTTCATTATTCATTATCATCAAACTCCTTATTACTAAATAGAGAGCTACTATGTACTTTATCAAAAATATCAATAGACTCATTAATTCCTAATGCATCAAAGAATATTTTATTTATTCTATTTCTATATTCAATTGGAAACTTAATATTTTCCTGACTTTTGCCTGCATTCATTTTATATACTAAATACTTTTCTTCACACTTTTGCATCTCATTTGCTATACTATTAATTTCCGTTTTTTGTTGGTCAGTCAATTTATTATAGAAAATTGGAATACTATTAACAATAGTCAACGGACAATTAATCCCACCATCATATAATCTCCAATACCAATAAGCAAATGTAGAATTAAGCATACAATAAACAAAATTATATTTTTCTTTATCTTTAACACATATTACTCTTTTACCATCACGTTTTAAATTTTTCTTTGATCCTACAGTAAAATATCGACAAGTTGTGGGCAAATATATTTTTTCTCCAATATTAGGATTAATAATATTTCCAAGTTTATCATCTGAATTTTTTTCCCAACAATCTAATATCTTTAATAAATCTTTGTGACACTTATAATATGATTTTGTGTGAGAATTAACAACTTGATACCTATCATTTATTACTTTCAACAAAAAATCGTTATTTAACATCTTACCTCGTTCTTCGGTCTTAAACCTTATTAAAGGACTAATTCTAAATCCATTAATATTTTCAATATTTTCAACAACTGTAATTGCAGCTCTAACAGAATTACCAGTATTAGTATTAAATATTCCATGCTTTCTTCCATTAAAAATATTACCTGGTACATTGTCAAATGAAACTATAAATCCATTATAATTATTCATAATTTTTCTTAATGAATAAAATTTACCACTACCCATAAAGCTATATGGTGTTATAATTACCGAAGCCACACTTTGAGTAATAATTTTTTCTATAAATGCTGAATATAGCTCTTTAGATTCATTCATAACTTTTGTTACTTCCCAATTTTTGCAATATTCTTTTATTTTAAAATATGGAGGATTAGATATTACTTTGCAATTCTTTGGTAACTTAATATCTTTATCTAGAAAATCACAATGCTTTGCTTTTATTTTATTCAATAATTCTTTACCATATTTTATAGCAATTGAATATTTACATATATTTAAAGCTGTTTCATCCAAATCATATAAATATAAATAGCCATTATTTATTAACTTTTTTGTTTCGTCAATTCCAATGCATTCCAAATATGATAATATTAAATTACCACAGCCACAACCAACATCACACACTTTTTCACCTTTTAAATTTACCATCCATTGAGACATTAATACTGATACATCTTTTGGAGTATAATATTTCCCCATTTCTTTCTTATTTATCTTATTAACATATTCAAGTCCAATTTCATATAACTCTCCAAAATTATCAACTATAAATATATCTGATTCAAATGTCTTATTTAATGTTTTAGACAGTATTGAACGCCATGTATTATTTAAACCTTTTTTATCAATATCATTAAAATAATTTTTCATTTCATATTTATTCATATCAATACCATCCTTTCTACTTTCATTTTA
>CANRKW010000024.1 GCA_947631345.1 uncultured Bacilli bacterium
TCAGAAATTAGGTACAATCAATTTATACCAAATTTTTCACTTATTCAAAATTTAGTATAAAATGCTTAACATTATATAACTTTTTTTATATATTTTAAAAGTATAAGTAATTTATTTTAGTAAATATTATAAATATGAATACTTTAAAAATTATTAAAAAATTAGAAACTTTACAAACTAAAATGCCTGACATTGTTATAAGAAAAATGCGTGTCGGTCTTTTTAAGCACGCATATGTTATTATGTGTCAAACAGTTAGTAGTAGTGATAGGGTTAATGATTTTATTTTAAAGTTTTTTAGCGAAAAAAATATATTTGGTTCTAACTTTTTTAATAATTTAAAAGATACTATTATTAAGAGCATTCCATCTATTAATTATAAAAATGTCGAAAATGAAGAATCTCTTTTAGAATTTTTATTTTCTGGTTTTACTATAGTTATTTATGAAAATGAAATATCTGCATATGAAACACGTGGAGAATTAGACAGGGGCATAAACGAACCTTCAAGCGAGCCAGTTGTAAGAGGTCCAAAAGATAGTTTTACCGAAAATTACGAAAAGAATTTAGGTCTTATTAGAAAAAGGCTCAAAAGTGAACATTTAGTTTTAAATGAAATAACTATAGGAAAAGAAACTAAAAGTAAAGTAGGTATTTTATATATGGAAAATATAAGTGATGATGAACTTGTAGAAGAAGTTAAAAAAAGCCTAGAAAACATTAATATAGATGGTGTACTTGATGTTAATAATCTTAAAAGTTATATGGATAAATCTACTTTCACTTTTTTTCCTACTATTCTTTATACAGAAAAGCCAGATGACGCGTGTAGGTATTTATTAGATGGAAGAGTTGTTGTTACAATGGACAATAGCCCATCAGTTATGATAGCCCCGACATTTTTTATAGACTTTTTTCATAATAGTGAAGACTTTTATCATAAACCGTTTTTTTCTACTTTTATGAGACTTATTAGACTTATCTCTTTCTTTTTAGCTATAATAACACCTGCTTTGTTTATTGCAATTGTAACTTACGACCAAGAAATTTTACCAGTAAGCCTTCTTATAAATTTTGCTGAACAAAGAAACAATGTGCCTTTTCCTGTTATTATTGAAGCATTTATTTTAATGTTTACGTTTGAACTTTTATATGAAGGAGACGCAAGAACTCCGGCTAACCGAGGTACAAGTCTTTCAATTTTAGGTGCTTTAATTTTAGGAGATGCAGCTGTTCAAGCAGGACTTATCTCACCTATTATGGTTATTGTAGTTTCAGTAAGCGCGATAAGTAGTTTAATATTCATTTATTATGATATGCAAGGTTCTATTCGTTTTTGGAGATATCTTTTAATGATATTTGCAGCACTTTTTGGAATTGTCGGCTTTGTCTGTGGTTTTTTACTTCTTCTAATTAATTTGTGCAGTGTTAAAACTTTTGGAAAACCTTATACTTTACCAATGTTACCATTTCTTAAAAATGATCAAGGAAATGCAATTATTAGAAAAGAAAATAAAAATATAAAATATAGACCTAGTTATATTGCTAAAAAGAATATCAAAAGGGAGGAATAATGAAAAAGATAATTCTGTTTCTTATTATATTTATGTGTACTGGATGTTTTAATTATAAAGAACTTAATGAACTTGGTATAGTAAGTGCTTTAGGTATAAGTAAAGAAAATGATGAATTTTTAGTAGATTTACAAATTACAAATATTTTAGAAAGTGGAGAAAATGGTCTTACAGAAAGTCCTATAACAGTTATTAGTGGAAAAGGAAAAACTGTTTTTGAAGCAATTAGAAGTCTTAATTTAAAAAGTTCCAAAGTGTTTTTTTCTCCAGATGTGGAATACATAATTATAGATAAGTCTATTGTTAAGGATGATTTAAAAGAAGTTATCGATTTTATGGCACGGGACACAAAATTAACTCTCAATTTTTTAATTTTAACTAGTACTGATAATACACCTAAAGACATCCTTTCTTCACTAAGTCAATTTAACACAAGCAGTGCTTTAAATGTTAGCAATATAATAAAGTTAAGTGAATCTAGGTATGGTGGTAATTCAATGGTAACATTTTTAGATTATTTAAAATCGTATTTAGAAGAAGGAATCACCCCAGTTTACCCCAATATAACAATAAATGGTAGTGATGAAACTGGAAGTGACACTGAAAACTTAAAAGACTCAAATTCTAATAATTATGTAGAACTTAAAAATTTAGTAACTTTTAATAATGAAGGAAAACTAATAAATTTAGATAAAGATTCTTCTTTAGGTTATAACTTTCTTAAAAACAAAATATTAAATGCAAGTATTACAGTTAAGTGTGATGATGACTATTTTACAGTAGAAACATTAAAAAGTGACTTTAAATATAGTAAAGTTAAAAATAACAATATGAATATTTCTGGAAATGTATCTGGAGAAATTGTATATTATGGTTGTAAAGAAAACTTAAATGATGATAAAGTTTTAAATAAAATGACTCTTCTATTTAATAATGAAATAAAAAGAGTTGTTAATAAAACAATTAATTTGGCTAAAACTGAAAAAACTGATTTTATAGGTATAGGTAATTATATTTATAAGAATCAAACTAATTATTTTGATTTTGAAAAAAGAAATTGGAATAAAAAAGGTTTAAGTAATTTAAGTTTTTCAGTTGATGTTAAAGGTAAAATATTTAAACAGGGTAATTTGAAAGGAGATATAAATGACTAAGTTAAAATTAAGTAATTTAAGTTTTTGTCTTATAGTTTCTTCATTAATGAACTCTCTTCTTTTAGGTATTTTATACCCATTTTTAATAAAAACAAGCAAAACAAGTCTATTTACAGCATTAGTTTTTAGTTATTTTATAGGCCTTTTAATATTATTTCTATATAGTAAAATATTTAATTATCTACCTAGTTTTGGTCTTTTTGACAAGATTAGTTATGTTTTTTCTAAAGTTACTTCTAAAATAATTTATGTGTTTTTATCTATTATAATTTACTTTCTTAGTGTTATTATTCTTTGGAGAGTTACTACATTTATCTCAACTGAATTTTTAGTAGATACACCTACTATATTTATATGTATTATGATATGTATTCCTATTATTTATTCACTTTTTTTTGACTATGACACATTAGGAAGAATTGCCACGATTTTTGTGTTTTTCGGAATTATTATGTTTACTTTCAATATATTATCTTTAAGCAGTAGTTTCGATATAGAAAATCTAAAACCAATATTAAATAATGATTTTATTCATCTTTCAGTTTCTAGTATTATATTTGCTTTTTCATATTTTGCTCCCTTATTTTTAACTTTAGTTATTCCTAAAAATAGCATAATAAATAATAGTAAAACAACTAAATACTTATTTTTAACTTATACAATAAATACAATATTTTCTGGCATAGTACTTTTTGCTATTCTTTCTATTTTAGGTGTTAAAGTAAGTAGTCTTTATACTTATCCATCATATGTAGTTTTAAAAAATATAAATGTACTCAATTTTATAAAAAATGTTGAAAATGTTGGAATAATAATACTTCTAATATTTATGACTTTTACTCTTACTTTTCTATTTATGATGTTAAAAGATTTATTAATGAAAGTATTTAATTTAACTATTAAAAAAGCAAGTATAATTAATATTATTTTTACTATTATACCTGTAACTAGTGTCATTATGATTAGTTTACCTTATGAAAGTTATATAAATAAAATAGAAATATCTTATATAAGTTCTATATTATATGTGATTTTTATAATTATAAGTTTATCTATATTAATTTTGGGCAAAATAAAAAGAAAATAGACTTAACTATTTCTTAATATTAAAGATTTTATTTCTTCATTTATTTCTTCTTTGTTTTTTAGTTTTCCATTAGATGTACAATTTATTACGTTCCATCCTAAATAATTTGATACAAATATTGAATTTTCATATGTACTTTTTAAAAATTCAATATCTTTTTCATGTAAATCTTTAGATATGTTGTTTTCTTTATTTCTATTTTCTAATAATTGTAAACTTATATCAAATGGAACATGAAGCAAAATAACTAAATCTGGTTTTTGTATACCTAGTTTGTTATATTCATAATCTATAATATAGTCAATTGCTTCTTTTCTTAGTTTTTCATCTTTTATTAATGCAGTTTGATATATTAAACTAGAAGTTGTGTATCTATCAAATAATACATAATAACCTTTGTTATAAAGTTCTTCTAATTTCATCCAAGTAATTTTTCGGTCAATTGCATATAATGAATTAACAAAATATGGACTTAATTCTTTTATACTACCGAAATGTCCTTTTAAATACATTTCTATTAAAGCTCCTTCTTCTGAATTATATGTAGGAAAGTGATGTGTTACAAAATTTATCTTTTCTTCTAAAAACCACGATTTTAATAATTCAATTTGTGTTGTTTTACCTACTCCATCACAAGAGCCTTCTATTACTATCAATTTGCCTTTCATTTTTACCTCTTTATTTTACAACTATATTTACTATTTTATTTACTACAACAATTTCTTTAATTATTTCTTTACCATCTATGAATCTTTTTACATTTTCTAACTCTTTTGCTTTTCTTAATAATTCGTCTTTTTGAGTATTAGTTAAAACGTTAATTGTACCTCTTAATTTTCCATTGACACTTACTGCTATGTTAGTAGTACTATCTATTAATTTTTCTTCATTATATGTTGGCCACTTTGTTTCACAAATTGGTGTTCCTAAATTACATATGCTTATTAATTCTTCAGTTATATGAGGTGCGATTGGGTTTAATAATGTTAAAAGTATTCTAAAGTCACTTTTTGTAATTGTTTCAAGTTTATCATATTCATTTGATAAAATCATTAAAGAAGATACTGCTGTGTTAAAGTTCATTGTTAATATATCATCTGTCACTTTTTTAATTGTTTTATGAATTAAGTTTTCTAAAGATTCTGTATAACCTTCTTTATCATTTAGTTTATCTTTATATCTATATATTTTATCTAAGAATCTTTTACATCCTTTTAGTCCATTTTCGCTCCAAGAAGCATCTTTTTCATAATCTCCTATGAACATTTCAAAAACTCTAAGTGCATCTGCCCCGTAGGCTTTTACCATATCATCTGGGTTTATTACATTTCCACGAGATTTACTCATTTTTTCGCCATTTTCGCCTAGAATCATACCGTGAGCAACACGTTTTTTGAAAGGTTCTTCAGTTGGTACTAAACCTTTATCATATAAGAATTCATGCCAAAATCTTGCATAAAGCAAATGTCTTGTAGCGTGTTCCATACCACCATTATATAAGTCTACCATACCCCAGTATTTTAAATTTTCAAAATTCGCAAACTCTTTTTCATTTTTAGGATCCATATATCTTAGCCAATACCAAGAAGAACCAGCCCAGTTGGGCATTGTGTCAGTTTCTCTTTTTGCGGGACTTCCACATTTTGGACAAGTGGTATTAACCCAGTCTGTTATATTTGCAAGTGGACTTTCACCAGTTTCTGTTGGTTCATAACTTGTTACATCTGGAAGTAATACTGGTAAATCTTCTTCTTTTACAGGTACCCATCCACATTTTTCACAGTAAACCATAGGTATAGGTTCACCCCAAAATCTTTGACGGCTAAAAATCCAGTCTTGTAAACGATAATTAGTTTTTTTATGACCAATTTTTTTAGATTCTAAAAATTCAAGCATTTTATTTATAGCTTCTTTTTTATTATCTATACCATCTAAGAAGCCAGAATTTATCATTTTTCCGTCTCCAATATACGCTTCATCTTTTTTGTCATTTTCTATGACAGTAATTATTTTTATACCGAATTTTTTAGCAAAAGCATAGTCTCTTTCATCGTGTGCAGGTACAGCCATTATAGCTCCAGTTCCATAATTAGAAAGTACATAATCACTTACATAGATAGGTATTTCTTCATTATTTACTGGATTTATAGCAGTTATTCCATCAATTTTTACACCAGTTTTTTCTTTAGTTACATCTGTTCTTTCTATTTCTGTTTTATTTATTGCTTCTTTTTGATATTTATTAATTTCATCAATATTTTTAATTAAATTTGCATATTTTTTAAGTATTTGATGTTCTGGTGAAATAACCATAAATGTTACACCAAATAAAGTATCTGGTCTTGTTGTGTATATTTCTAAAGTTTCATCTATTTCTTTTAGTTTAAAAAATACACTTGCTCCTTCACTTTTTCCTATCCAATTCACTTGAGCTATTTTTATTTTATCCAAAAATTCTGTTTTGTCTAAACCTGAAAGCAATTTTTCTGCATAATCAGTCATTTTTAAAAGCCATTGACTTTTTAATTTCTTTTCTGTTTTTGTTCCACATCTTTCACAAACTCCACCTTGTGCGTCTTCATTTGATAATCCCATTTTACAATTTGGACACCAATTTATTTCCTTTTCTGCTTTATAAGCTAATCCGCTTTCATAAAATTTCAAAAATTGCCATTGTGTCCATTTATAATAATCAGGATCTGTTGTAGAAAATTCACGAGACCAATCAAATGAAAATCCTAAACTTTCTAATTGTCCTTTAAAAACTTTAATGTTTTCTGTAACTGCTTTTTTTGGATGTATGTGATTTTTTATAGCATATTGTTCAGCTGGCGCACCAAAAGCATCCCATCCCATTGGAAAAAGTACATTGTATCCTTCCATCCTTTTTAATCTTGCAATTGAGTCTAGTGCTGTGTAACTTCTAACGTGTCCCACATGAAGCCCAGCCCCGCTTGGATATGGAAACTCAACTAAACAATAATATTTCTCTTTATCACTTTTATTTTCTGCTTTAAATGTTTGATGTTCCTTCCAATAATTTTGCCATTTTTCCTCTACCATTTTTGTATTATACATTTTTTTCTCCTCTTTTCTTTAAAAATCTACCTATAATTTCATAACACGCATATACTAGCATTAACATTATAACGAATCCTATTAAAAGACCTACTACAAATGATTCAATATTTGCAACTATTACAAATGTAACACTTATAATTAAAGAATTTGTAATTGTAACTATCCATTTTAAAGTATTAAATTTTATAATATTTGTATCTAAATTAAACCTATTTACTAGAAAATCTATCTCTTTTAGACTTTTCTTACTATTATAACTCTTTCTTTTTCTATTAATAAATAAAACATACAGCAAAAAAGTTATAATAAATGAAAAAGCAAAATAAATTAAATTGAGTATTATTCTTTCTTTCATAGTAACACCTCCATAATAAAAACTTTACGATTTAAGGACTGAAAACTTCAGCGGTACCACCTTAATTCATAAAGTTTAAAATTTATGCTCTTTATAAGTTAACGCCTTAAAACGTAAGTTTTTCTAAAAGCAAGTTCATAAATAATTGTTAATTAGTTTTCACCTACCACTAATTCTCTTTGTAACTTTTCTTTACTACTACTCTTTTTTCAACAAAACTTATACTTTGTATTATATTAAATTTCACTGATATATTCAAGTAATTTTAAAAACATTTTTATAAATATACTATTTAATCCTTTAGTTTTTAACTTTCTAATTTCGATTCTTTTCTTTCTTATAGGCATATCAGTATTAAATATAATATTTGCTATTATTTCTTTTAAACTTGTTTCTATTTGTAAATCTGATATTATTTCATCTATGTCTTCATTTATTAATCTGACAGCATCTATTTCTATATCTTTACCACCACAAGTTATTGTTAAAACTTCACTAGTACTTACATCATCCACTTCAATTATAAAATCAGCCCCGTCGGATCTTACTTTAAAGAGCTTATTAATTACACCTGCTTTAACACTTACAGTTTCTGCTTCTTTTGTATTTCTAAACCTTATTTTATAACTTCTTGTTTCTGGAATTATACCTTTTACACCTTCTACTGGACGTATAGTTAAAGAGTAATCATTTTGTTTATAAGTGTATTCAATATTAGTTATTACGTATTCACCTTTTTTGTAGTTATCACTAATTCCGTCATCTTCATATAAATTAAATGAGCCATCATTTCCTGGAAAAACTTGAATTTCCATTTTTTTAGGTGCTTTGGTATCATTTAAGTTTTCATTATCCAAAATAGCCATTGGTATTATAGCACCACTTTTTGCATATACAGGATAGTCTTCATCTTTATAGAAAGTAACATATCTTTTAGCACCTGGGAACTTTTTACCAGTTTTGAAGTCATACCAAACACCATCTGGAATAAAAATCTTGTGAACAACTCTGTTCATTACAGTATCTTTTGGAACAGTTATCGGACAGACAAATAATTCACTACCAAAATAATATTCATTTCTATATAAAGGTTCATCATAAATTTCTTTATAAGAATAATATATTGGCTTTAATAGTTGGGTGCCATTTTTTGAATAATCATATGCAAAAGTATAAATATATGGAATTAATCTATGTCTTACATGGGTGTAATCTTTTACGATTTTTTGTGTTTTTACATCCCATTTCCAAGGCTCCCTTTTGTAAAAATGGCCTTTGTCACTTGAAAACCTAAATATTGGACTATAAACACCTAGTTCAACATATCTTATATATAATTCTCTGTCTTCTATTCCACCTTTAAAACCTCCAATGTCGTGACTCCACCAAGTTAGGCCGATGTTTGAACTTGTTATATTGTAAAAAGGCAAATACTTTAATGTATTCCATGACACATAAGTTTCTCCACTATATAAAGTTGGGTATCTATGTGTTGCAAAACCAGAATTTCTTGCTAAAATTAACCCACGTGTATTATTAAACTTGTCAAAATTTTTAAAAGCAAAATGAGAAAGAATAAATAATGCCACATAATCTTTTTGATTATCAGTTAGAAAAATAGAGTCAACACCTATATTTATTAAAGGATCTATAACATCATTAAAGAAACTTTTCAAAAATTCACTATTATATACATTAAAAGGAAATGTTTCATTTGATTCTTTTAGTATTTTCTTTGCTTTTTCATAAAATTTGTCTTTTGGTGTTAAATTATTCATTGTATTTATACTTAAACCAAAATATATGTTGTTTTTATGTAATGTATCTATTAAATCTTTCGGATTTTTAAATTTGGAAGATGAAAATTCAAAATTAGGATATATTTCTTTCTCTTTTTCTTCTGTATGCCAAGTATCACCTAATACTAAATTAGATACTGGAATTTCACTTTTTTTGAAGTTTTCAACTAATTTTATTATATCTTCTTCATTGTATCTTTCATTTTTGTTCCACCATATACCTAAAGCATATCTAGGAATTAATCCAGGGTGTCCAGTTAATTCATAATAGCTTTCTAATGCTTTAGAAAAGTCATCGTTGTAAACAAAAACATACATATCGATTCCATCACTTGGATTTTTTCTTACTGTACCATCACTTACAAATACTGGAGTTGCCGTGTCATTAAAACTTGCAAATCCATCTGTACTATAAAGGCCATTTGATAAAGTTATATCCTTTTCTGTATCAAAACTATGAACAGAACCTTTATAATTCCTTATTTCAGGATGGTTAAAATACCATAATTTGTCAGTTGTATTTTTAAGGGAAATTCTAAGATTTGTATCGGGTACTAATTTAGATGCTTCATAAGGTTTTTCTTTAGAATACTCTAAAATAAAATAATCATTTGTAATATTCAAATACTTATCATCTTGTTTTACTACAATATTAGGATCTTTCTTAAATCTTCTATTAATTGCAAAAATAGTTGGATAATCATTAAAAACACCATCTTCATTATATTCAAGGCGTATTAAAACATCAGATAAAATTGAGATTCTATATTTTTTACCCTTAAATACATATTGCTCCTTAGTTTTTCCTAAAGATATATCCATTTTAAATGCATCTTGTTCTTTCATTTTATTCCCCTTTTATCATAATAATCTTATCATAAAATGAAGCTTTTAACAACAACTAATTTATATAAATTTTTATATACCATTATATCCATATTTACCATCATCAAATTTAATAATTGATGTTATAAATATTCCTAAAATACAAATTATTATAATACCCTTTAAAGAAAAACTTAATAACATTAATAAAATTATAACTCTTGATAAATTATTTATTACTTCTACATATGAAATATATAAATCTAATGTAAATTCTTTACTATAAACATACATATTTCTTAAAGTAATTGCATCCAGGCTAGACTTTATTATTCCTTCAAAAAATATAACTAATAAAAATAAATTTTTAGAGGAAACATTAATTTTCAATGTAAAGATAATTCCTAATAATATACACGAAAGTGACAAATAATTTTTCTTCTTTTTGTCCATTACTTTGCTTATAATATAAATATATATAATACTACCTATACCTATAATTATGTTAATAATGCCTAAAAAACGGAAGCTTTTGCTTATGTTTAAATAAATGTATAAAGGAAATAAGTTTACACTGATGTATCTAAAATTATCAAAAATTAAAAAGAGGAAGTTTCTAATTTTAAAATTTGTTATTACATTTTTTAAATTTGTACTTTTATCTAAATTTGTATCTTTTATTCTTGTAACAAAAAAAACACTGATAAACATAAGTATAGTCACTAAAATTATTAGAAAGTTAAAGCCAAATTGTTCCATAACTTTAGCGCCTATATAACTAGCAGGAAGACCCCCTAATATACCAAATATAGAATATAAACTCACATTGTCAGTTGCCTTTTTGTCTTCAATTATGGAACTTGCATATATATGACGAGGTATCCAATAAAATGATAAATATAATCCATATATAAAAGATAAGAAAACTAAAGAAAAGAAAGATTTTACATAATTTAAAAATACATAAGTTAAAGTAAATAAAATACTACTAACTAATAATACTTTAGAATATAAATATTTTCTTCCTAAAAATAATATTAGTGGTATTACTAATAATGAAAAAAGGCTTTTCAAAATTAAAAAAATGATAATTTCTTTTACAGTAAAACCTTTATCATATAATATTAATGGTATAAATAATTCAATTAATAGTTTAGAAAAACTTGTGATAAAAACAAATATATTGTATTTTTTTAAATTAGACATTTTTACTTCTTTCTTTTATAATTTGAAGAGTATTATAATTACATCTTAAGTATATTCTGCTAATTTTAAAACCATTAATATTATAGTAACTTGCTTGTTCATATAAATTTTGACTATATAAATCATTTAGCACTTCTTTTTTCAAACTTCTTTCTAAATTAGTATAACTATCTATATTCATTCGATATGTTTTTTTAAAATTGTTCATTTCAACATCTATTTCAATTATAACTGTATAAATATCTTTAAATATTTTGTTCAAATTTTTTGAATTTAGATTATCAAAATAAAGAGTATAATGATTTTCACTATATGGGTTTACATTTGTGGATTTACCACTTATATTGCTTTCAAATAAGAACAAACTGGTAAATAAAATAACTATAAATAAAATAAACTTTTTCATAAAACTACACCTATTTATAGTATTAAATTTATTTTGTATTTTAAACTACCAAAATATTACAAATAAGTTAAAACAACTAATAATAGACTAAATAAAGCCTATGTGTTTATATCATAGACTTGATTACTATTATTTATTTTTACTATTTTCTAATATGTAACAACTTATCGTAGGTGTAGTATCTATTAGAAAAGCATATTCTGCAAAATACATTATAATTTCTTCAGAATCTCCTTTAGAATAATGTCCTTTTGAACCTTTTTTATTATTTTTTATCACATCTTTAAAAAACTTTATAAAATTTGAATTAACTTTATTTATTCGATCTAAATATTCTTTAGCTTTCTTATCGTTGCCTTGCTTGTAATAAAGCATAAATAGTGGAAATAACATTTCTAAATTTTCTTCAGAATATTCTTTATATAATTTAAGCATATCACTTTCTTCTTCTAAAAAAGCATATATTGCCATAAGTAAATATCTAGCATCTATATTATCATTTTTGTCCAATTTAAGAATTTCTTTACAAACATCACGGGCTTGTTTTATTTTGCCATCTAAAACTAAACTATTTGCTTTTATATATAATCCCGTAATATATGACATAGTTTCGAACATTCCATAAAAATCTCCAGTATAATCCTTATCAAAAAATCCTTCATCTTTTAATCTTCTTCTTTCAGCTTCTAATCCTTCTTCTAATAATTCCATTCTTTTTAAAGGGTTATCTTCTAAAATCACTTGAAGTAATCTTGCATCAAAGCACTCTGGACACATATCATATGCTTCTTTTGCATATTTTA
>CANRKW010000025.1 GCA_947631345.1 uncultured Bacilli bacterium
CTTTTTCTTTATTTACATCACTACTAAAATAAGCTAGACTTATTCCTAACATTAATACTAATACACTTACTATACTTGTAATTACATATTTCTTATTCATATTTTTCCCACCTTTTTTCTGTTTAAATAACGCAAAAAAACACACACAAAAATTTTATGTGCGTAGAAAAAATTTACGTGAACAAAAATATGAATTTTTACTTGTTAATAAGTACCCCCCCCCGGCGTACCAAATATTGTACATTTCTTTAACTGTATTCATATTTTCCTTCTCTCCTTATATTATTGTAGATTTTATTTCTTTGAAACAAAATTTCTTTGTTCTTTACTCTACATATTCATATTACAATAGTTTTCTATTTTTTTCAAGTCATTTTTATGTTAATTCTCATTGTAAATGCAACTTTTATAACTAAAATATTCTAATCTTTATAGTTTTCAATTAAGAATTTATCTTTATGAGGTTCATCAAATAAAAGTCCTTCATAATTTCTTTGTCTTAGTGCTTCATATACTACTACTGCTACTGTATTAGATACATTTAATGCTCTTACATTTTCTGTCATAGGTATTCTTAAACAATTTTTTTTGTGTTCATTTAATATTTTAAGTGGAATACCTGTACTTTCTTTACCAAATATAAAATATATATTTTCATCTTTACTATAATCAAAACTTGTATGAGGCTTATGTCCATATCTTGTTAGAAAATAGTATGTTCCTTTGTTTTTTTCAAAAAATTCATCTATATTTTCATATACAAAATATTTACATTTATCTATATAATTAACACCGCATCTCTTTACATATTTATCACTTAAACTAAATCCTAGTGGTTTTATAAAGTGAAGTGTTACATTTGTTGCAACACAAGTTCTCATAATATTACCTGCATTTTGTGGAATTTCAGGTTCAAATAAAACTACATTTATCATTTTTTCTCCACCAAATGTTTAGCCATTTCTTCTGATTTTTCTTCAATTACTTCAAATATTTCGTCATTAGTAAGACATCTATCTAAACAGTATATTCTACATTTTTCTTCATCAAAATGTGCTTCCATACCATTATTTTTATATGACACTTCTAAAACAGCAAGTTTCCAACCTATAAGATAATTACTTAATAATTCTAATAGTTTTTCTTTATCTTTTTCACTATTAATTAAATGATCTATATTCATATTTCCTGAAAAGAAATCATATCTTCCTCTTTCAATAAAAGTTTTATTTATTTTCATTTGTAATTCCCCCATCATTTATATTATTCTTTGTTTTCTTTTAAAAGAACATCTTTTCTTGATAAATTAAGTCTTCCTTTTTTATCATATCCAACTGCTTTTACAACTATTTCGTCTCCTACTTTAAATAAGTCACTTGGTTTTTCTACTCTTTTTGTGTCAAGTTGACTTACGTGTACAAGTCCTTCACAGTTAGGCCATAGTTCTACAAAACATCCAAAATCTTCTACACTTACTACTTTTGCTGTATAGATTTTTCCTATTTCTACTTCTTTTACTATATCTTCTATCATAGAAAGTGCTTTATCTATTACATTGTAATCTGTGTGATATGCGATTACTCTTCCATCATCTTCTATATCAATTTTTACTGCATCTTTATGATTTACTGAATTAACATTAGAACTTTCTAATATTATTTTAGTTATCATTTCTCCACCACGACCAATTACATCTTTGATTTTGTCTGGATTTATTTGTAATGTCTTTATTTTAGGTGCATAAGGAGAAAGTTCACTTCTTACTTCACTTATTGTACTTTCCATTAAATCTAATATTTGCATTCTTGCTTCTTTTGCTTGTTCTAGACTTTCTTTTAGAATATTCTCTGTTATTCCTTTTATTTTAATGTCCATTTGAAGTGCAGTTATACCCTTTCTTGTTCCTGCAACTTTAAAATCCATATCTCCCATATGATCTTCTAGGCCTTGAATATCAGTAAGTATTGTGTATTTATCATCTTTTGTAATAAGGCCCATAGCAATTCCAGCAACTGGTGCTTTAATAGGTACACCTGCTGCCATTAGGCTCATACAACCTGCACAGATACTTGCTTGACTACTACTTCCATTACTTTCAAGAACTTCACTTACTACTCTTACTGTATATGGAAATTCTTCTTCTGTTGGCATAACTTGAAGAAGGGCTCTTTCTGCTAAAGCACCGTGGCCTATTTCACGTCTACCAGGAGCACCATATCTTCCTGTTTCACCTACACTAAATGCTGGAAAATTATAGTGGAACATAAATCTTTTAGATTCTTCTAAACTAAGTCCATCTAATATTTGATGTTCACCTAATGCACCTAATGTGGTGATAGCTAGAGCTTGAGTTTGACCTCTAGTAAATAAGGCACTTCCGTGAGTTCTAGGAAGTAAGTCTACTCTAGCACTTAAAGGACGTATTTCTTTCATACCACGTCCATCTGGTCTTATCTTTTCTTCTGTAATTAGTCTTCTTACTTCATTTGCTTCTATCATATCAGCTATTTTTTTAACTTGTTTTAAGTCTTCTTCTAATGTTTCATCATTTTGATGAGCTAAAGTATAATCACTTGCTGCTTTTTCTTTTACTTCATCTATTTTAGCATATTTTTCTAGTTTATCTTTAATTTGTATTGCACTTATCATATCTTCTTTTATGTTATTTGTAACTTCTTCTTCTATTTTTTCATCAATATGAGCAAGTTCTACTTCTACTTTTTCTTTACCTACTTCTTTCATTATTTCTTCTTGTATTTTGCATAATTCTTTTACGTAAGTATGTCCAAATACTAAAGCTTCTAACATTTCTTCTTCACTTACTTCTTTACTACCTGCTTCTACCATATTTATTGCTTCTTTTGTACCAGCAACTGTTAAATTAATTGTGCTTCTTTCCATTTCTTCAACACTTGGATTTATTTTAAGTTCTCCATCAATTTTACCTACAATAACCCCAGCAACTGGTGTAGTAAATGGAATACTTGAAATACATAAAGACAAACTACTTCCAAAAAGTGCTGTCATATCTGGTGAATAGTCATTGTCAACACTTAACACTGTATTAACAACTTGTACTTCATTTCTAAAGTTTTCGTCAAATAAAGGCCTTATTGGTCTATCTATAACTCTAGCAGTTAATGTTGCAGCATCTGTTGGTTTTCCTTCTCTTTTAATAAATCCACCTGGTATTTTACCAACTGAATAAAGTTTTTCTTGATAAAGTATTGTTAAAGGGAAAAAGTCAGCAGTACTTACAGTATTACTCATAACACTAGTACTAAGTATTACAGTATCTTCATATCTAACTAAAACAGCCCCGTTTGCTTGTTTAGCAAGTTCACCCACCTCAACTGTTATTTTCTTTCCTAAAAATTCATAATTAAATTCTCTCTTCATAATTAACCTCTTACATTTCTCCTTCATACTTATTTCTATTAATATAAAAATAGACGCTTAAAACAAACGCCTACTTTCTTAATCCTAATTTTCCTATAAGTTCACGATATTTAACAACATCATTTTTCTTTAGATAATCTAATAAACTTCTTCTTCTACCAACTTTTTGTAAAAGACCTCTTTTAGAATGATAGTCATGAATATGGACTTTTAAATGTTCTGTAAGTTCATTTATTTCTTCTGTAAGAAGAGCTATTTGTACTGAAATACTACCAGTATCTTTATCATTTTCTCCATATTTTTTAACTATTTCGTATTTTTTATCTTTAGTTAAAGCCATTATATTTTCTCCTTTCTTTTTATTAATCTGTCTAATCCTAGTATAATGAAAAGGAGTTTCAAGATACCACGAATAAACATCACTATTTAAGTATACGACAAAAATAAAAGAAATGCAACATATTTTAAACTCATTGTATTTAATTAGTTACATTTCTATTAATTTGTTTAGTTAACCGCAGATGCACTTTGTAAATTATAGTGTTTTTATTATAAACTAACTTTTATTCATATTAAGAACTTTATAATGCTCAACTAATTTTCTATCATAATTAGATATTTTACCACTAGGTAATATCAAAATTCTTTCTATTCCTAAATTATCTACAAAGTCTAAATTATGTGATACTACCATAAGTGTTCCTGTATAACTTTTAAACACTTCTGATATTAAAGAAGATGTTTCAGGATCAAGATGATTTGTTGGTTCGTCTAAAAGTAATAAATTTGACCCACTTAAAGATAATTTTGCAAGTGCAACCCTACTTCTTTCTCCTAAAGACAAAACACTTACCTTTTTATAAATATCATCTTTTGTAAACAAGAACTTAGCTAAAACTTTTCTTAAATTATTTTCAGTATAATTATTGCATCTTACATTTTCTAAAATAGTCTTTGTACTATCTAAAAGTTCATGTTCTTGTGCATAATAACCTAAATCTATATTATTTCCTATAACTATACTACCATTTAAAGGTGTTAATAAACCAACTATTAATTTTAATAAAGTTGACTTTCCTACACCATTTTCACCAACAACTAAAAACTTTTCTCCTCTTTCTAATCTAAAACTTAAATTATGAATTATATCTTTATTATTATCATAACTAAAACTTAAATCTTTAACTTCTAATGGAACAGCATTTCCTTTTCTTGATATTTCCATAGAAAAATCAACTTTTTTATTAGGTTTTATTATTTCAATTTTATTTTTTTCTAATCTTTCTAACTTTTTTTCTCTATCTTGTGCCATTTTTTTCTTTTTACCAGAAGCAGTAGCATATTTAGTTATTATACTTTTTAACTTTTCTTCTTCAACTTCTTGTATATGTACTTGTCTCATTATAGTTTTTTCTTTTTCTTTTTGAAGTTTAATAAATTTATCATAATTTCCGTCATAAAAATCAAACGTTTTTGTTCTTTTATCTATAAATAATGTTTTATTTGTCACTTGATTTAAAAATTCTATATCATGAGAAATAATTAGTATAGTCCCTTTACAACTTTTTAAATAACTTATTATATATTTTTTACTATCTTCATCTAAATGATTTGTCGGTTCATCTAAAAGCATAATTTCAGGATTAGAATATAATAATCTAATAAAGGCTACTTTTGATTTTTGTCCTCCTGATAATTCTCTTATCTTTTTTAAAAGTATTTCTTCATCTAATTTAAATCCTTCTATAATTTTTAATAATGTATTTTCTGCATTATAAGAATCCCAATAATTAAGTTCTCTTTCTATTTTATCAATTTTTCTATAAAGTTCTTTTTGATTTTCATTAGGAAATGCTAAATTCTCATAATATGTTTGAAGGTCTTCGTTTAATTTTTGTATAGGTCTTGCACTTAATAAATAATCAAGTACTGTAACTGACATAATATTTTCATCATCACTTATTGTTTGAGGTAACCAATCAATTCTATAACCTTTTTTTATAACCACTTCTCCACTATCAGGATTTTCTAAACCTAACATTATTTTAAATAAAGTTGTTTTTCCTGCTCCATTAACACCTACTACACCTATTTTTTCATTTTCAGGAATATGCAAATTGATATTTTCAAATATTTTTTGTGTTCCAAATGATATAGAAAGTCCTTTTAATTCCATAAGCTCACCTCAAACATTTTCAGGCTCTATTTTTTCTTTATATAACTTATGTATATAATATCATATTTTTATTCATTTGTGTTTTTATTTTCTCTTAAGACATAAAAAGTCGTTGAAGTTTTTTCAATATTGAAATACAATGTATTTGGGTGAGTTATTTTGAAGGGAGATAGGAATATATTTAAAAAATATAGAGAAAAAATGAATTTAACACAAGAGGAATTAGCAGAAAAGATAGGAATTTCTCAAAGACAATTGCAAAGAATAGAAGCAGGAGAAACAACTTCTAAAATTTGTACTCTAAAAAAACTAATCAAAGTTTTACAAATTAATGATGAAGATATAATAAAAATATTAACTAATAAATAGAAAGAAAGAAAGTTCTTTTTATTTTTTTATGTTATTAACTTTTTCTAAAGTATTTCCATTTAATAAAGAAGAAGAACTTACTATCATATCTACTTTCTTTTCTTTTAATATATCTATATTAGTATCATTTACCCCTCCATCTACACTAATAATTGTCTTATATTTTTTTTCTTCTATTTCTTTTTTTAATACATCTATTTTATATAAGACACTATTCATAAATGTTTGTCCACTTTTGCCTGGTTCTACACTCATTACAAGCACCAAATCTATTTTAGGTAAATACTTAAATATGTCTTTTATATTAGTACTTGGTTTTATACTTATACCAGCCTTTATTCCATTATTTTTTATATGTTCTATAATTTCATCTATATTTTTATTTACTTCATAATGAAATGTTATATATTCTGTATTTATTAAACTCAAAGAATCTATATATTTATCAGGATTACTTACCATTAAATGAACATCAAATGGTACTTTTGTACATTTACTTAATTCTAGAATTTCACTTATAGGAAAACTTTTATTTTGAACAAATTTTCCATCCATTACATCTATATGTATATAATCTATATTGCCTCTTTCAAATATTTTTATTGCATCTTTATGTTTTATTTTATCTGTTAGTATTGATCCACTTACTTTCATTTTGCCTCCTTTAGTAATTTTATATAGTTATCATATCTACTTTTTAAAATTATGCCTTTTTTCACTTTTTCTATTACATTACATCCTTCATTATTTGTATGATTACAAGTATTATATTTACAGTTATATCCAAATTCAATAAATGCATCTTTTAATTCATTTTTGCTTACATTAAGTTCTAATGAGCTAAATCCTGGAGTATCTGCTATTAAACCATCGCAAGTTTTTAGTAAAATAGCAAGTCTTGTAGTATGTTTTCCTCTTTTTAAATGTGTACTTACTTCTCCTACTTCTAAATTAAGTGATTTGTCTATTTTATTTAAAAGAGTACTTTTTCCTGCACCTGTTTGTCCACATAAAGAAACAACATTATTTTTGATTTCTTTTTTTATTTTTCTTATTTCTTTATTTGTATATACTTTATATCCTATTTTTTTATAGTATTTTAGTATATTAAGTATTTCTTTTCTTTCTTTTTTATTTATAGTATCTAATTTAGTTATAATTATTATAGGTGTTATATTATTAGTTATACTTAAAGTTAAGAATTTATCTAATAAGTATGTACTAAATTCTGGTATTCCTACACTCATTACTATAAATAATTTATCTATATTAGATATTAAAGGTCTTATTAATGTATTTTTTCTTTCTAATAATTCTTCTATTGTATTAGTTTCTTTATTAAAGATTACATTATCTCCAACTGTAAGTTTTATGTCTTTTAGTTTTCCTCTTACAGAACAGGGAAAAACACTGTTAGAATCTGTAACAGTGTATAAGTCTTTATTTATGCTTATTATTTTTCCTTTATTCTTCATTTTCTGTCTCTTCTTCTATTTCTCCATCAGGAAGTACTATGTCACCTACTGTTTCTGGTGTTTTTGAAACTGAAACAGCTAGTGTAACTCCTTCAACTACTACTGAATTACTTGGTCTACTTTGGCTTAATATTGTGCCAGGTGTTATATCAGGTCTATCACTAGGAGGTTCTACATAAGATACTTCAAGTTTTAAACTATATTTTTTAGCAAATTCTTCAACTTGTTCTAAAGTATATCCATTTGTAAAATCTGGATAAAGTATTTCTATTTCAGGTATGTATAATGTAACTGTGCTTCCATATCTAACTGTTTCTCCCGCGCTTGGACTTGTTTCTATTATCGTACCTTCTTCATAATTATCTGTTTCGTGTACTTTTCTTTTTTCTACTAAAACATTACATTTGTATTCTCTTTCTAATCTATCTTTTATTACTAAGTAATTTTGATCTTTATACTCTTCCATTGTAAATGATGCATCTCCACTAGATAAGTAAATACAAACTTTTCTGCCTTTTTTTACTAATTTTCCCGCTTCTGGACTTGTTTTTACTGCATAACCTTCTTTTATTTCATCACTTGCAACATATCTATATTCTTCTTCTCCACAAGTTACTACAAATCCTTTTTCAGTTAATTCATTACTTGCATCTACTGCACTTAAATTGGAAACATCTGGTACTTTTATGTTTTTTTCATCTGTAAGTTTAGGTAAAATTAAGTATGTGAATATTAATCCAAGTACTATAAGTCCAGTAAAAATACTTGCTAATATTATTAATAAAGTATTTTGTTTTTTACTTTCTTCTTTTTCTTTAATTCTCATAAATTCCACTTCTTTTTCTTCTTTCTTCTTTTCTTCTTTTACTTTGTTTTCTAGTGCTTTTGTATCTGCTTCATTTTCTGGATAAGGATATACATACTTTTCTTCATTACTTCTTGCTTCATCTAAAGCAGTTATTATGTCTTGATGCATTTCTCTTGCATCTTTATATCTATTTTGAGGATTTTTTGCTGTTGCTTTTAATATTATGTTCTCTATTGATTGAGGTAATTCTGGAAGTTTTTTCCTTATACTTGGAAGTGGTTCACGAAGGTGCTTTAAAGCTATTTCCACCGCATTATCGCCAACATATGGAACACTGCCTGTCAAAAGTTCATACATAAGTATTCCCATAGAATATATGTCACTTTTTATTGTACTACCTTTACCACTTGCTTGTTCAGGTGGAAGATAATGAACACTACCCATTACTGAGTTTGTTTGTGTAAGTTGAGTACTGTTTAAAGCCATTGCTATACCAAAATCTGTTATTTTTATAAGACCATTTTCAAGTATCATAATGTTTTGTGGTTTTATGTCTCTATGAATTATGTATGCATCGTGTGCGTGAGCCATACCATCAGTTAGTTGACTCATAATATCTATTACTTCTGTTATAGTTAAACTTCCTCTTTTTTTAAGAAGTTGCTTTAAAGTTTTTCCTTCTACATATTCCATTACAATATAGTATTGTCCATCATCTTCTCCAACATCATACATTTCTACTATATTTGGATGATTTAAACTTGATGCACTTAATGCTTCTCTTTGAAAACGTCTTACAAATTTTTCATCATTTGCGAGGTCTCCTCTTAAAACTTTAACTGCAACATTTCTATCTAGTATCGTATCATATGCTAAATATACGTTAGCCATTCCACCTTCACCAAGTGTCTTTATAACAGCATATCTATCATTAATTTTAGTCCCCTTTATTATCACTATTTTTCACCTTCTTCACATAAATAGGCTATTGATATATTGTCACTCCCGCCTCTTAAATTAGATTTTAGAATTAATTTGTCTACTTTTTCTTCTATATCTAAATATTTGTCATTTAGTACTTTTTCTATTTGTTCTTTAGTTACCATATTAGTAAGACCATCACTACATAGAAGTATACCATCTACTGGATCTTCTACTACAAATATGTCTGATTCAATTTTTTCTGTCGCTCCTAAAGCTCTCATAAGGACATTTTTTTGTGGATGATTTTCAGCTTCTTCTGGCCTTAACTCGCCTGTTTCTACAAGAATATTAACTAAAGTATGGTCTTTTGTAACTTTGTATAATTTACCACCTTTATAGACAAAACCACTTGAATCACCAACATTCGCAAATATTAGGTAATCTTTTGTGTAAATCGCACATACTAAAGTCGTGCCAAGTCCAGTTGAATCGACGTGTTCGCTTGCATATTTAAGTATTTCTCTGTTGACTTCTTCAATCATTTCTTTTATCCAAGTAATTGCATCAACTTTACTTCCAAGCGTGCTCATATTTTGAAATCTTTTTCCTATTATAGTAACAGCCATTGAACTTGCGACTTCTCCAGCACGATGACCTCCCATACCATCAGCTACCATAAGTAAATAATCATTGTTTTTATTTTTAATTATTGTAACTGAATCTTCATTATGACTTCTTACTTTTCCAGGATCAGTTTGATAATGTGATAACATAAAGTAACACTCCTTCTTTAGTATATTCCAAATTTATATATCAAGTATATCATAATTTGTCGAGTTTTGAAATATCAAATATACATAATTATATGTAAATGTTTTTATTTAATTAATTCTAATACTTTTTCTTTATCTATTTCTCTATCTATATATAAGTCATATATAGGTATATCTTTATCTATACTTTTTAATGTTTCTACAAGAAGTTTTAACTCTTTTAATCTAGTTAGATCTACTATTCTAGTTAAATCATAATGTATGCCTATAATTTTATTTGGTTTTATTCTATAAAAGGCTTGATATTCATATATATTGTCACTACATCTAATAGGTAAAGGAGTATCTACAAACTTTTCTGTAAATGATGTCACTTCTTTTGGTAAAAATGTTAGAATATGTCTATTTATTATGAATAATGAACTATTTTCTCCTAATTCAAAATTAAATGTTGGCTTTAATAAACTTATGTAGTATTGTCCTTCATATGTTGTTGTAGGTAAATTAAGTAGTTTTCTACATTGAATACCATTAGTTAAATATGATATAAAACTTTCTTTATTAAAACAAAAATCATAAAATAATGAATTACTAATTGTTATTTGATTTTCTTTAAATAAATTTATTGTTAATTTTTCTATTTCTTCTTTTGTCATAAGAATTATTCTATAATAGAAAACACTTTTTGTAAATAGGTTATAAACTAAAAGTTAACAAAGCATATAGTTTACAATATAAAGTCATATATGTTTTCGTGAAGATACAATAAAAAGTCCACGGCAATTTCGTGATGGTTAATATAAAAAGTCCTCCCATTTTCGTGATATATATGATATAATTCTATTAAGAAAAGAGGTAATTATGAAAAGAAAAATATATAATGAATTATTAAAATGGAAAAATAACAATACAAATATTAAACCTTTAATGATACTTGGTGTAAGACAATGTGGAAAAACATATATTATTAATGAATTTTGTAAAAATGAATATAAACATTATAAAATGATTAATCTTTTCAATGATACAGATGTTGTTAAATTATATAAAAGTAATTTGTCTTCTAGTGAAAAATATAAAGAATTTAAGTTGTTAATAAATTTCGATTTTGAAAAAGAAGATTCTATTTTATTTATAGATGAAATACAAGAGTGTGAAGAACTAATTTCTGAACTTAAATATTTTTGTGAAATGCACAACAAAGTGAGAATTATATGTGCTGGTTCTTTACTTGGGGTTAAGCTAAATAGGCTTAGAAGTCCTTTCCCTGTTGGTAAAATTTGGATTAAAAATATGTATCCTTTAGATTTTGAAGAGTTTTTAACTGCTTATAATAGAGAAGATTTAATTCTTCATATAAAAGAGTGTTTTATAAATAATAAATCTATAAGTGATATTTTACACGAAAAATTACTAATTTATTATAGAACTTATTTAATAACTGGAGGGATGCCTGAAAGTATTAGTGATATGATAAGTGTTAATAATGATTATATTAATTATAATAAAGATATACTTTCTAATATTACAACAGCTTATATAAATGATATGAAAAAGCACGTTTCAACCGAGCAAGAAACTTTGAAAATCGAGGCTGTTTATAGATCTTTACCATCTCAATTATCTAATGTTTCTAAAAAGTTTCAATATTCTTTAGTTAATAAAAATGCTAGAAGTAGAGAATATGAATCTTCTGTTAATTGGTTAATAAATAGTAATATGGTTTTAAAAACTAAATGTGTTACTTTACCTCAAATACCATTAGAAGGGTTTAGTGATGAAGAAACTTTTAAACTTTATTTAAGTGATGTTGGTATTTTAAATAGTATATTAGGAATTAAATATGAAGATATAATTACAGATAAGAATTTTATATATAAAGGTTTTATTGCTGAAAATTATGTTGCTAATCAATTAAAATCTAATGGAATAAACTTATATTATTGGAAAAATGATAATGGAACAAGTGAAATAGATTTTTTACTTAATACTAAAGATGGAATTATACCTATTGAAGTTAAATCCGGGGATAATACACAGTCTAAAAGTTTAAAAGTTTTTATGGATAAAAACAACTCTAAATACGCAATTAGAATAAGTACTAAAAATTTTGGTTTTAATCCTAAAACAAATATTAAATCAATTCCACTTTATGCTGTGTGTTTATTAAAAGAACTGTAAGTTTTAATTTTACAGTTCTTTTATTTTATTCAAAGAATTTATTTATAGGAACATCTAATATTTTACTTATTTTATATAAGTTATATAAACTTACACCTTGTGTTATATTAGAACTTTCTAAATTAC
>CANRKW010000026.1 GCA_947631345.1 uncultured Bacilli bacterium
TAGTTGTTGGACTTATTCCAGTTACTGTGTAACACTACCCTTTTTATCTTATGGTGGCTCTTCTTTGCTTGTAAGTATGATAATGATAGGTATAATTCTAAACATTTCTAAAAATGAATAAATTTTAGAAAAATATAGTCCCATTTTTATCGTTATATTTTTCTACAGAAAAATATAAGCCTCTTTATGCCATTATATTTTTCTACAGAAAAATATGTTATATCAACAGATAAATTAGATTATTCTCAAAATGGTATAATTCATAAAAATATTATAGATTGGCTATTAGAAAAATAATATAAAATTTTAATAAGTAAACATTTTATAAAAGTCAAAAAAATGATATAATCACAATAAGAGGTAGATGATATGAAAAAAATATTTAAAACTGAAGACTACAAAAAAAGATATAAACTCTTTTTAGGATGCTTATTAGCTTGCTTTATATATACACTAATTATTCTAAAATTTCTATTTCATACAGGTTTAGAATTATATTATACGGTTTTTTTAATAATAATTAAAACAACTAGTATAATTACATCTTTTAATGGATTTTTAACTTATTTATTTCTTGTAATATTTATTTTATTTGGAATTACTTTACTCTCTTTCCTGCTTTCTTTTCCAGTAAATATTATAGTATTTGCCTATTATAAATCTAAAGTTAAAAATATGAAAGAAAATTTAACATATAATGAAGAAATAGGTATAGAATATTTTAGAGAAACTTTTAAAGACATATCACCAACTGAAGTAAGTTTAATAATTGATTATAAACTTGAATACAACAAAGATATTGCTGGTATACTTTTAAGACTATATGAAAAAAAATATATCAATTTTGATAATAATAAAATTATAGTTTTAGATAGTCCTAATCAAAATAAATTATTAGAATCTGAAGAATATGTTTTAAATAAAATAAAGAATAATGAAAGTATTAATGAAAAAGAACTTTTAGATATTTCAGTAAATGAAGCACAAAAAATGGATTTTTAATTAATAAAACTAGTAAAAATCGTATGATTTTAAAAACAATTATTCTTTCTATAATTTTCGTTCTAACAATAATAATTATTTATAATAATATAGATTTTGTCTTAAATGTTGATTTAAAAAATATTCCTATAATTACAACAGTATTTGAAGATGAATCATTAAATTTTGATAAAACAATAGAAGCATTGAGTAATTTAAGTAAAAATCAAATCATGGTTTCTTATCAAACATTATGGAAAGTATTTGTACTAGTAATTGCTGATATTTTATTTATTTCTATACCTATATATTTAATAGCTTATATAAAAATGTATAAAAAAGATCACACTAATTTAAAAAGAACTAAAGAAGGTAATAGAATGTTAGAACAATTTAATGCTTTAAAAAACTTCATACACGATTTTACTTTATTAAGTGAAAGAAAAAAAGAAGAGATTATTCTTTGGGAAGACTTTTTAACTTATGCTGTCTTATTAGAAGAAAACCAAGAAATAGTTAAAGACTTACTTCAAAATAAACCTAAATTAATTTTTGAAGTTTTAAGTAATAATAACCCTCTAAAGTAAATAGTATAAGATTTTTGTTAAATAAAAATAGTTTAGATTTATAAACCTAACTATTTTTTTAGTCTAAAAAAAACAGGCATAACCTGTTTAATCACATACGAATACTTTATCTGAAAATATGTATCCATCTTTATTATCATTAAGTTTAGCAGTATGTTCTTTACCATCATATTCAAATGTTATTTTTCCAAATAGTCCTGCATCTTTAATTTTAACAGAATCTTTTAAGTTTTCAGGTAAAGTTTCAATTAATTGGTATGGTAATGGACATCCTCCATCACTAACTGTATATAATGCATCATCTATTTCTCTATATTCAAGATCTATTCTATCAAGTAATTCTTTTCTTACATCTCCTTCATATACATCATTTACTGCATCAGTTAATTTTTCTAATCTGTCATAATCACTTTTACCTACTTTATACCATTTTGTTCCATCGATTTCAACAAATTCTTCAGGTAAAACAGCAAGTCCAGCAGATTCAGATGCATATACAGAAACATATGCTTTTTCTATTGACTTATAAAATAACTCTTCCTTTTCTTCTTTAGACATACCACAACCTGATAATAAAACTAAACTTAAAACTACTAACAAAACTTTCTTCATTTTCACTTCCTCCTACTATACTCATTTTAGCATATTTTAATTAATAAATAAATCATTTTAGTAATTTTTCTACTTTTTCTAATAATTTTTCATAATTAAATTCTAAATTTTCTAATAATTTATCTTTTTCAATACTTAATCCAAATTTATTTATATTTAATATGTATTTTTTATTGTACACAAGTTCATTCCATACAGGATCATTACTTGCTTCAATTACTACTACTTTTATTCCAGTTGGAAATAACATATCTTTATATTCTTTTTCAGTATTTTGAAATAACTCTAAGCAAGGAACGGAAACAACTCTTGTAAATAAGCCTCTTTTATCTAAGTCATTACTTATATTAATTGCATCTTCTACTTCACTTCCAGTTGCCACGATTATTCCACTTAATCTTCCTAAAGATTCTTTTATTATGTATGCACCTTCTTTTATATCAGCTTTACTTGTTTTTAGTTTTCCTTTTATTTCATTAGATAATACTAAAGAAGAAGGAACTTTTTTATTTATTATGTAATCCCAACTACCTACAAGTTCGTTGACATCTGCTGGTCTAAATACGTGCATATTAGGTATCATCCTTAAAGAACCTAGTTGTTCTATAGGTGCATATATAGAACTTTCTGTACCTATTTTAATACTATCATTTGTAAAAATGTATGTAACTGGTAAATTCATCATAGCGCTTAATCTAATAGAAGGCTTCATAGAATCACTTAAAGATAATAAACTACTTCCAAAAGGCCTTAATCCCATTAAAGCAATTCCATTTAATATGGCACCCATAGATCTTTCTCTTACACCAAATCTTATATTTCTTCCTTTTATATTGTCTATTTTAAAATAACCCATATTATCTAAAACAGCAAATGTGTTTTTTTCATTATCTGTGCTTCCTCCTATAAATAATGGTGTTAAACTTGATATTAAATTCATTAACTTTTTATTAGTAATTCTTATGTCTTCTTTTACATCATCATCAAAATTAATATTTATGTTCTTAAAATTAATTTTTAAGCTTCCTTTTTCTAATATTTCTAATAAAGATTTTTTCTCTAAATTATTTTGAACAACTTTATTATATTCTTCTATCCATTTATTATATATAGGCATAATTCTTTTTTCTTGTTTTTCTTGCATATAAGTAATAGCTTCTTTAGATACATAATAAGGGACTATTGAAACACCCATTTTTTCTTTAACAAGCAATGTATCTTTTTCATCTAAAACTCCCATATGTGCTTTTGGAGTTCCCATTAAAGATGTACCAATACCTATTACTGATTTAAACACTATTAAACTAGGCTTATCTGTTATGTTTTTTGCTTTAACAATTGCTTTATCTATACTATTTATATCTTCAGTGTTATTTACTTCTTCTATATGAAAACCTAAAGCTTCACATCTTTTTATAATATTATCGTCAAATACACCTTTTAAAGTACTATCAGAACACATATTATTAGAATCATATAATATAATTAATTTTCCTAATTTTAAAGAACCAGCAAGACTCATTGCTTCATATGAAATGCCTTCCATTAAGTCTCCATCACTTGCAAATACATATGTATAATGATTTATTATGTCACTTCCTATTAAGTTTCTCAAATATTCTTCAGCTATCGCCATACCAACAGAAACAGCAATGCCTTCCCCCATTAAACCATTAGTCATTTCAATTCCTAATTTTTTATTAAGTATTGGATATGCACCTAAATTTAAACTGGACTTTCCATATTCTCTTATTTCATCTAAAGAAATATCATACCCACTATATAAAAGTGTACTATAAAGAAGTGCAGAAGCGTGATTAGCACTTAAAACAAATCTATCTCTATTTATCCACTCTGCATCATCTTTATTAAAATTCAAATGATTAGCAAATAATGTATAAAATATAGGAGATGCACTTAATGTAACACCAGGATATCCAAACCCTTTTCCATTAATCATATCAATTCCTAAATTTCTAATGCCATTTATTATTTTTAAGTCCATTATTCTTACCTCACTTTACTTTATGTACATTTTACCAAATTTCTTAATAAAAGTCTTCTTTTTTCTTAAAAATCTTGAAAAAATCTTATTAAGCATAATAAGATTCTATTTGAGATGTACGCTCCGCCTGTGAGTTTACACTCTCTACTGTTTTTGTTAATAAATA
The DNA here is from genome assembly GCA_947631345.1 of uncultured Bacilli bacterium. The sequence continues at coordinate 4,352 of CANRKW010000026.1, forward strand.
TGCAAGTAATGCTACAATCAGGTAGAATATCACTATTCCAATACGACTACTAAATACTTTTTCTAATTTTTCCATATAAACTCACTTCCTTTATGTCTCCATATTACTACACATAATTGTTTGTGTCAATAGAAAAATGAAAAATTGTTTGACAAATATACGTTTTTATGTTAACATTAAATCAAGGAGATGATAATAATGAAACCATTGACAAAAAAACAAGAAGAAGTGTTAACTGTTATAAAGAAATATATAGCAGAACACGGATATAGTCCAAGTGTCAGAGAAGTTTGCGAACTTATGAATTTAAGTAGCACTGCAACTGTTTTCGTACATATGAGACATTTAATGAACAAAGGCTATTTAAAACAAACTGACAATAAATTTAGAACTCTAGAAGTTTTAGTACCTAATGAATACTTACAAGAAAAGGATGATGTTGTTACAGTTCCTCTTATTGGAAAAGTAACTTGCGGTAATCCAATTGAAGCTATAGAGTATCCTGATGAATTTATAACATTACCTACTTATATGATACCTAAAAAAGAAGAAATATTTACATTAAAAACTGAAGGTATGAGTATGAAAAATGTTGGAATTTATGATGGAGATATTGTTATAGTAAAGAGAACAACAAGTGCCAAAAATGGAGATTTTGTAGTAGCATTAGATGAAAATGGTTATACAACTTTGAAAACTTTCTATAAAGAAAATGGACACTTTAGATTACAACCAGAAAATGAAACTATGGATCCAATAATTCTAGATAAAGTTGACATCTTAGGTACAGTTATTGGACTATATAGAAAATTCTAAAAAGGACTAAAATAAAACTGATATTTAGAAAATCTATCTATCAGTTTTTTTATGTTTATCTAGGTAATTTTATTTTACCACCTTCTATTTTTATTTCTTTAGCATTAGGTGTTTTATTTAATCCAGGCATGGTTAGAATACTTCCTAAAAATACTTTGATAAATCTTGCTCCATTAGATACTTCTACATCTTTTATTTCAACATCGTAATCTTTTGGATATCCTAATAATTTTGAATCATGAGATATGCTATATTGAGTTTTAGCAACACATATAGGATATTTATATTTGTTTAGTTTTTCTATTTTTTCTTTTACTTCTTCATTATAAATACACTTTTTAGCATGACATATATTTAATACATAAGAATCTATTTTATCAAATAGGTTATCTTCTAATTTATATAAGTATTTTTGTTCATCTTTGAATTCATTATTTAGTATTATATTTGCTAGTTCTATACTACTTTTGTAGCCTTCATTATATGGATCTGTTACTGTAAAATGTATATTTTGTTTACATACATAATTTTTTACATAATCTATTTCTTCTAATGTATCAGTAGTAAATTTATTTAAGGCCACTACTATATTTTTATTCATAAGAGACAAATTATCTATATGTGCTTGTAAATTGCATATTCCTTTTTCTAAACTACCATCTCCATTATATTTTAAAGAACGAATTGTAGTTACTAGTACTAATACGTAAGGTGGAATATCATTTGTTCTACTTACTATATCCATAAATTTAAATGCCCCAGCATCACTTCCAAATCCTGCTTCAGTTACTATATAATCTGCATAATGTGAAGCAGTATTTAATGCATATAAACTATTGCATCCGTGTGCAATGTTAGCAAAAGGTCCGCCGTGAATTATTACAGGGTTTTCATTATTAGTTTGCACAACATTTGGTTTTATAGCATCCATCAAAAGTGAAAGAACTGCATCTACTATACCTAAGTCTTTAACATATATTTCTTCATTTTTACTATTTAAGCCTATAATTATATCTCCTATTCTAGTTTTTAAATCATCAAAATTTTTAGATAAGCAAAAACATGCCATTATTTCACTTGCAGCTGTTATATTGAATTTTTCATTTCTTAAAACACCATTATTATTTATAGTTATGTTTCTAAGTGCTCGATCACACATATCCATACATCTAGAAAATAAGACTTTTTGAATATCTAAAGAATTTCCTTGGTATATTTCATTATCTATACAAGCACATATTAAATTGTTGGCACTTGTAATAGCATGAAAATCTCCAGTAAAATGTAAGTTTATATCATTTTCTTCTAAAATGACAGATTTTCCTCCACCAGTAGCACCTCCTTTTACACCAAAAACAGGTCCCATAGAAGGTTCTCTTAAAGTAAGAATTGAATTTGCGCCTAAACTTTTTAATGCATCATTTAAAGAAATAGCCACGGTTGTTTTTCCTTCCCCATATTTAGTAGGATTAACTGCTGTAACTAATATAATTTTAGCCTTTTTATTAAATTCTTCTTTATAATTTATTTTAGCCTTATATTTACCCATTATGTATGAATCACTTTCTTCTACTTTCATACTTTTTAATACTTCTTTTATATCTTTCATATATATTATTCTCCTCTCTTTATATATGATAACACTTTATGACTTTTATTTGTTACTATTTCATTTATAAAATAGTTATTTAAAAAAGCATACATTTCAGTATTTTCAAAATTATATTCATAAGTATCATCATTACAAAATCTTATACCAGATGCAACTATGTTTTTACTTAATAACAATCTTTCAGTTAAATCTAAATACCAACCTAAAGGCGAAACTTCTATCCATACATAATCACCTTCTTTATAATTTATTCCATTAGATAAATGTACATTAGTTTTTACTTTTACTCTAACATACTTTTTATCATTATAAATATATTCTATATTTTCATTTTTTCTAAATGGTAAATTTTTTTCATTATTAGTTCTAGAATCATATGTATAAGTTTTACCAGTTTCTTTTATTTCATTTCTTAAATGTAAATCTTCTAATATTTTATTTAATTCTGTGCTTACTACATATTGAGGGTATTCTCCAAATGTAATTTCAATTAAATGAGTTGTGTTAATGCATTTATTAGATAGTTTTATTAATGGTCTTATTCCACCATTTCTATTTGATGCAAAATCCCATGAATTTCTTCCAGTTTCATAAAAAACTATACATACATTTTTATTGTATGAAGTAGATAAAAAGTACCATGCTGTTCTTCCTTTTAATGAATTATCATAAGTGACATACATATCTTTAACTAATTGTGCACCAAGTAAAATAGCATAATCGGTGACTGCAGACTTTCTACCTATTGTTTTTATTATACTAATATTGTTATTACTAAAAACATGATTGTAATTAAGTAAAGTAATTTCTTCTTTTTCTATGTTCATTTGACACCTATAATTTAGACATTTCTAATTTAGTTTCACTGATTTTATTTTCTACACATATTCTTTGTACTATAAACATACAGAATATCATATTCATTGTAAAACTACCACCATAACTTAAAAATGGTACTGGTACACCTGTAAGAGGAATCAAAGCTAGTATTCCACAAAAATTAACTATTATATGTAAAAGTAAATAAAGGGCTATACCATAACAAATTATAGAATTTCTGAGTAGATAACTAGATTTAGCAATTTTAATTATTCGGTAAAGTATAAATAAATAACCTAATATAACTATTACACCAAATATTAGCCCAAGTTCTTCTACAACTATTGGAAAAATAAAATCTGTGTGTGCTTCAGGTAAATACAAGTATTTTTGTGTACTATTTCCAAGTCCTTTTCCAAATAAGCCTCCATTATGAAAAGCAATGAAACCATTACATACTTGATAACCTGTATCTTCTGTATATCTTTTGCATGGTTCTTTAAATGTAAGTCTACTTTTTTGTGTTTCTGTTAAAAAACTAGCTCCACTTAGTATAAACACAACCCCACATACTGCTACACTTCCTGCTACTAACTTTAATGCTTTAATTATTTGATTACCATGAAATGGAATTGACTGAAAAAGTAAAAAAACTATACCTGCGATTATAAGAGCAGTTCCAAGATCTGGTTGAAGAGCAACTAAAAAGAATATTATTATTCCATATATTAATGGAACTACAAAACTGTATTTGTTTTTTTCTTTATTAGAGTTAAGTAAATCTCCATAAAATACACCCATATAAATAATTAAAATCGTTTTAGCAAATTCACTAGGTTGTATACTAAAAAATCCTAAATCAATCCAAGATTTTGCACCACTTACAATTTCACCAAACATAAGAAGATATATAAGTAATATTATTGTACCTATAACACCATATGGAATATATTTTCTATAATTTTTTAAAGGTAATCTAAGTATAACTAAAAATCCTACTATGTAACTAATTAAAACAAACATAGTTTGCTTAAAAAAGAAATAATAAGGACTTAAATCATACACTAAAACAGCACTTACATTTGATGCAGAAAGTACCATAACAATACCTAATATACTATATAATATACATATTATAAGTAAAGGTTTATCAATTTTACTAAATATACTTATTTTTTTCATATCTTCTCTTTATATAATATCATAAATATTTTTATTTTTAAATTAATTTTATTAAAATTAGGTATTTCTATTGTCAAATGTAAAATTTTCTCATATTTTATTATAGATAGATGGGAGGTTTTAAATATGTATTATTACGGATATAATGGTGGATATGGAAATTATCAAGGCTACAACGCACCTTGCCAAAACTATGGTGGATACAATGGTGGGTACGGCTATGGAGCTGCAATAATATTAGTGTTATTTATTTTATTAGTTGTAGTATTTGGAGCAGGTTTTTTAAATTACAATAACAACTATAATAATTAGAAGGATTGATATAAGTCCTTCTTTTTCTTGCAATTTTGTGTTTTTTTTAGTACAATATAAATGCTTAAGGGGTGGTATATATGCTAAAACCAGAAGATATATTAGATGAAAAAGAGAAAATCTTACACGAAAAATGTGAAGAAGTTTCTTTTCCTTTAAAAGAAAGTGATAAAAATTTAATTAAATCAGCAATTAAGTATTTAAGGTTAAGTCAAGATGAAGAAAAAGCAGAAAAGCTACATTTAAGAGCAGGTATGGGACTTGCATTTCCCCAACTAGGGAAGTTAAAAAGAATTTTTGTTATTTCATATAAACAAGAAGATGGAACTTTTATTGAATACACTGTTATAAATCCAAAAATATTAAGTAGATCTAGTGAATTAGTTTATGTAGAAGAAGGAGAAGGCTGTTTAAGTGTAAATAGAGAGGTTGAAGGAATTATAGGAAGAAATGCTAGAATTACAGTTGGCTTTTATGATATGGATGGAAATTATAAGGAAGAAAGAGTTAGAGAAGAAATATCAGTTGCATTTCAACACGAAATTGACCATTTAGATGGAATTATGTTTACAGATAGAATTAATAAAAAAGATCCCTATAAAGGGATTGACAGTATGAGAGCAATTTAGCTCTTTTCTTTTTTCTTGTTTTATTTTATAATTAATTTAAAGAATATGAAGGTGATTTAAATGAACTCTAATTTAATAAGAAGTTTCTTTTGGGGAACTATATGTTTTATAATGTTTTCGGTAGGTATTGTTGGTTTTATTTTTAACAACAGAATTATTAATACTTATAAAAATGATGTAGATAATATAATAACTATATTTAATAATAATGAAACAATACAAAATTATATTACAAGAAATATAAATATAAATGTTGATAAAAAAGGAAAAAACATTATAGTTACTGTAGAAAGTGTTAATATAGAAAAATATAAATTTGAATTAAAACAAGGTTATTTAGAAACATCATATGTTAAAAATGATAGTTTTGGAAAAATAATAACAATGATTATGGCAGATTCTGTTGCAGTTTACAAAGGATTACCTAAAGAAAGTGTTTACCCATTATTTAATAATAATGAAATCTATAAATATGATTTTGAAGAAGGAATATCTTTTGAAACAAAAAAAGATAAATATTTAGTTAAAATTAATTTATCTTCTCCAATTATTAATATTGTAAATAATACTAGTGATTAAACATCACTTTTTATTATAGCTCTAACATTTTTTCTTTTGTTTTTTAAAAATTCAACAAATTCAGCATAATATTCATTTCTAAGTTCAGTAGTAAATGGATATTTTTGTCTTAAATATAATTTTTCTCCTTCTGTCAAAGCTTCTATATCACTAGATAAAGTAGAATTTACTTCTCTATTATCTGATAAATATGCATATAAGTCTTTAACATTTGTTGAAGTTCTATATAAGGTTAATACAGAAGGGTTTTGAAAAAATACATAATCAAAATATCCTAAAGCAAATATTACAGATATTTTAGATGCTAAACTATTGTAGTCTGTACAAAGCATTCTTGCATTTCTTTTAATAAATTCAATAGCTTCTTCTTCGCTAAAACCATAAGAAGTTAATATATACTTTATTAGTTTATAGTTTTTGCTTACATCTTCTCTTCTTATTTTATTACAATATCCCCAGTAAGAATAAAATGTATTTATAACATCTTTGAAAAGAGTATCATCTATACCTATTTCATTTATTATACTTTTTGCATAATCCTTTCTTCTTTCAATCTCAAATTGATTATAAAAACTATCTTTTTTAATTGCCATTATTCGCTCCCCCTTTTTTTAACAAACAAAAAGAATTGTATCATATATTTTATATTCTGTCAAATGTTATTTCTTTTATTTTTTCATTTTTTATTAAATTTATTATCATATAGTTTATTTTATCATAATCAATTTCATCATTTTTTATAGAAATATTATTATATTTAGATATTTCTTTATAATATTCTTCTATATTATTTATATCAAAATCATTTATTCCTAGATATTTTACTAAAAGAGGTTTATAGTATTTATTTAATTTTTGTAATATATGTATTGCTACTTCATCTATTGGTAATATACTTTCTTTTATTATACTCATACTAGATAGGTTTAAAGACACTTCGTCGCTTTCTATTTTAGGCCATAAAACTCCTGGGGTATCTATTAAATCAATTTTGTCGTTTATTTTAATTATACTAATGTTTTTAGTTACACCTGGAATATTGGCACTTTTGGCAATGTTTTTTCCTACTAATTTATTTATAAGAGTACTTTTTCCTACATTAGATACACCCATAACCATTACTTTTGCTTTTTTAGGTAAAAGGCCTTTTTCTTTTCTTTTTTCATTAGTTTTTATTAGAATATTATTTATAGTTTTTATTATTTCTTCTTTAGCATTAATAGTTTTATCACTATATATAACTGTATAACCTAAAGAATTATAATAATCTTTCCATTTTGAAGTTTCAGTTTTGTCACATAAATCATATTTGCTCATAACTATAATAGTTTCTTTATTTTGTGTCAAGTTTTTAATATCTGGAATAAAGGAACTTTTAGGAATTCTAGCATCTACTACATTTATTACGACATCTGTTAAACTCATTTTTTCTTTTATTTCCCTTCTTGCTTTAGCCATATGTCCGGGAAACCATGATAGTACGACTTTTCTAAACACCTTATCTGACTCATTTATATTTTCATTTATATCTTTTTTATTAGCCAATTGATTCACTCCTTTTAATAATTTATACAACATTCTTTAACATTGTACCAAATTTCTGACGAAAAGTCTTTAATTTTATAACAAAAATAGTTGAAAAATAAAAAGAGTTGGAT
>CANRKW010000027.1 GCA_947631345.1 uncultured Bacilli bacterium
ACTATCTATATCATTTAAACTTGTTATTTTTACATTTACTAATGTTACACCTTCACTTACTGTTACATTTTTTCCATCTATTTGTTCACTTCCTCCAGTACCACTTACTTCTATTCCATATACTAACTTACTTATCATCATTTCAGTAGCTTTATAGTTTTCACTTGTTACAACAAAAGATGCATAACTAAGTCCTAACACTAAACATAATAAAATACTTGTTATAATTAACATTTTTCTTTTCATAATGAACTCCTTTTATAAATAACTACATAATACTTGGAATAAAACCACATTTACTTTATAATATCTTTCTATTATATTACCCAATATTATATAAATTATATTAATATTTTATCAAATATAATCCGATTTTGCAATTCGTTTTAATAAAAAACTACAATAACTTTAGGTGGTAATATATGAGAGATATTGAAATACGCTTTCATGAACTAAGAAAAGATAAAGGTTTAAAACAAAAAGACATTGCAAAAGTTCTTAATATGTTAGAAGATACTTATTCTAAATGTGAAAGATCTATAAATGATATTAGTTTATATAATTGTAATAAACTTGCTAATTTCTATAATGTTTCTTTTGACTATATATTAGGTTTAACTAATATAAATAAAAATACTATTAGAAAAGAAATAAACATTAATTTATTTTGTAAAAGATTAAAAGAATTAAGAAAAGAAAATAACTTAACACAAACATCTTTATCTAAATCTATTGGTTTTAGACAAAATACATATGCTAATTATGAAAATGGTAAAGTAATTCCAACTACTTTAAAAGTCTATTATATTAGTTTACATTATAATGTTTCAGTAGATTATCTATTAGGAAGAAGTGATAATAAAAAAATAGAAACTGAAAAAGTTTCCAATTAATTCATTTCTTTTATTTTTGTTTTTATTCTTTGTATAGTATTTTCTATACTTCTAGATGGTTTATCTAATATTATAGATATTTCTTTATTAGTTTTTCCATCCATTTTAAGTTCAAATACTTTTAATTCAAATTCTGTTAATTTTTGTTTTAATTCTTCAGTTTCTTCTATATCTATAAGTCTTTTTTCTATTGAAGGAATAGATATTTCTATTTTATTATAAAGATTTGTTTCTCCTACTTCATTTAATTTATCTAAAGAAATAGCACTGTTGAGGGTTTTAAATTTAATTCTGTTGTTTTCTTTTATTAAGTCTATTATAGTTCTTTCTATTATTATATTCGCGTATGTTTTAAAAGATGCATCTTTATTAGTATTATATGTTCTTATAGCATTTATTAGCCCTATTAAACCTTCTTGGTATATATCTGTTATTTCTAAACCTAATCCAACACCTTTTTCTTTATATTTATTTACAATTATGTTTACTAAAGGTGTATATCTTTTTATTAATTCTAAAAAAGCATCTTCACTTTCTTCTATCATTGATAAAAGTTCATTATCTGTTATTTCTCCACTCATATTTTACCTCGTCTTTAGTATTTCATATATCATTATTCCAGTAGCAACAGAAGCATTAAGGCTATTTACTTTTCCTTTTAAAGGTATACTTGCTATTACATCACAATTGTTTTTTACAATTTGTTTTAGTCCAAAACCTTCACTACCTATTACTAAAGCTATTTTACCTTTATAGTTTATATCAGTATAATTTTTTCCAACTGCATCTGTTCCTACTATCCAAAATCCAAGTTTTTTTAGTTTTAATATTGTGTTATATAAATTGGCAACACTAACTATTTTAACATTAGCAAGAGCTCCAGAAGAAGTTTTCATTACAGTACTATTAACTTCTATACTTCTTTTATTAGGTATAATTATATAGTCAACATTTGCGCATTCGCAAGTTCTTATTATAGCCCCAAAATTACCCATATCTTCTATATGATCTAGAATAACTATGAAATTTGCATTTTTGTCATTTTCTATATCATTAAATGTACTATATTTATAATCTTCTATATCTAATATGATTCCTTGATTATTTAAAGCTAATCTGTCCATTTCACTCATAGATTTATATTCTATTTTGATTTTCTTTTTATTAATTAATTTAAGTAATTCTTCATTTTTAAAATTATCTATTAAATATATTTTATTTATATTTATGTTACTATTTAATATTTCTCTTGAAACATTTTTACCATATACTAACATACTTTACTCCTTTTTTTCACGATTAATGATAACATATAAGATGTTATGTGTCAATTTTCAAGAAAGAAACTTGCCAATTTTAAATATTGAATATGATATACCTTCTATATTAAATAAGTTATTGTAGTCTGTTAAGCATAATTCTAGTTCTGAAATAATTGATTCTACTTCTTTATATTCATCTCTAATTATTTTAAAGTCTTTTATTTTATAACAATTTTCCCAATGTTTTAGTTTAGTATAAATATAATTAAAATATTCTATTATTTGTTGTTTAGATAATTCTAAATATATCTTATCTTCTAAATTATATGCTTCATTTATAGCTTTCTTTATATATAATAAAGCATAGTTTAAATTACTTATAAAGTCTTCTTTTTCCATTATATAGTCCTTTCTTAATAACATTTGATTAACATATTGAGAATAAAGATTGTCAACCACCAACCGTCGCAAGCAACGGGGCGTGAATCGGTTTCAATATACTAATTTAGTATCATCTTTCTTATGTGCAACTTTATATTTACTGTTTCCCTGATTTTTTACATACTCTTTAATTACTTGTTCTGTTATGTTTTGACTGACAGTTACCATCCAATACTCATCGTTCCAAAATATTCTCCTCCCCATAATTTTTTCTTAACCTCTGGATTTATTTTAAATACCATCCTAGCAGTTAAACTTTTTATAATTGTTACTATTTGGGTCGGAGAATATTTTGGTGGTGCTTGTAATAAATAATGTATATGATCTTTATCAGTTCCCACTTCTATAAATTCTATTCCATATTTATCTGTTATTTCCAAGCACACATTTACAATAGTATTGGTAACTTCTTCAGTCAAAACATCTCGCCTATATTTTATTGCACATACAAGATGATACATTAGTATTGTCTTATTATGTGAATTTGCGTACTGCTTACTCATATTTCATCACATAATAATTATATCAATTTTATTACCACGCCGCAAGCAGCGGGGCTTGTACCCCAGATTTAATTTTCGAAACTTCGTAACTCAAATTAATCATAAATATTGATTAACATGAAGAATAAAGATTTGACAATAGCATATATTATTGATATAATATCATTGAAATTTAGCCATAGGGCATGAATTTTATGATTTTAGAGTTATAAATTTATAACTCATGATAATAAAAGTGCTAGTCATTTTGATTAGCACTTTTTACATTTAAAATAAAACAATTAAAAACACATAACATTTTACCGTATTAAATTACTATTCAGACAATGAAGTGAAAACAACTGCATATAAAATAATTTAATTGCATATTTTAGGCTAGATAATGTGCAATATAAAAACCCTTATAAATAAAGGGCTTATTAACAATATATGGTGACCGGTACGGGATTTGAACCCGTGAATGTCGCCTTGAGAGGGCGATGTGTTAACCATTTCACCAACCGGCCTTTAAAACATAACTATAATAGCATAGTTTATTTTTATAATCAATATTTATAAATTAAAAATTTTTTTAAGTTCATATTTTATATCTTCAAAAAAGAATATTAAAAAATACAATATAGTTATTATAGAACATATAGTACATATATGAGCTAAAATATTATTTGTTGTCAAATTAAGTTTAACTAATAAAGTAGGTACAAATAAAAGCATAATGTTTAACAATATTTGTTCACTATATTTTACTAAGTAATTCTTTCTTAATATAATACCAATTATTAAATTTATCAAAAGTTCTAAAAGACATACTGAAGGTATAATATAATTAGTTATAATTTTACTTTTAGTAAGTATATACCAAAGAATCAACAAAACTATTATAAGAAGTCCATATTTACCTAACATCCTATATATATTTTTGTAATTCTTTAAAATAAAATAAACAATTACATAATTATTAAAAAGTCCTAAAGAAACTATTAAAGTTATTTTTATATTTTTAGTTATAAAACCAATTAAAATTATAGTAACTAAAGTTATAAACAATATTATTTTTAATATAAGAGAATTAGTTTTTAACCAAACATTTTTAGGAAAAGTAACTTCACTATTATTTCCTATTAACTCATTTTGACATAAAGGACAAATATTACTTTCTATATTAAATTCTATATTACAACTATTACACTTTTTCATTCATTTACCTCACTTACATTTACTTTAACTTTAATATTATTAAAAGAAAAATATCTTAAGTAATTCTTTATTATATCATTTCTTATATATCTATTAGATATTCCTATACATAAGTCATTTTTATAAGAACACACAGTAAATTGAAAACCATTTGTACTAGTAAGTACACTAAGGTTAGTTATGTATTTTTCTAGTTTTTTATCAAAAGAAATCACACCTAAATTAGAAAAGCAAGTTGTACTCATATTAGTTGTTATTTTATCTACTATATTAAGTATAGGTTCTTTTATAAATGTCGGAACTAATCTAAAAAGTATATTCTTTTCACAAGAAACCATTAGATTTACTCTTTCACTAAGTTTTTCTTTTGTTAGGTTTTCTTTAAATTGTTTTTCTACTTCTTTTATTATATCTTCTAAATCAGAATTTAACCTAAAATTATATGTAATTGTAGTTAAACCAAAAAAGTTCATTAAAGTATTAGAATTAAAGTATTTTCTTAAATCAACAGGAACATCTATTCTTATATTTTCGTTCATTTCATTTAATTTTAACTTATCTTTAAATGAATATATTAATGTTGATATTAAAAATATAGTTATAGATGTTTTATATTTATTAGATAACTTCTTAACTTCATCTAAATCTAAATGACACTCTAAATATCTAGTATCATTTATATATTTTCTTCCTTTATATAAATATACTGGTAGTTTTTGTTTTCTAGGTAATTTAGTTTTTCTATAATATTTAGTAAAACTATCTTCTGTTTTTTCTAATTCTGAATTAGGATTTTCATATTTACAGTCTATATTATATTTTATATTAAGATATAAAGTAATCAAATGTTTAAAAAATTCAATTGATCCTAATCCATCTGATAAAATATGTGAAACTTCTAGATTTATTCTATTTTTATAATAAGTCACTCTATAAAGAAAATCATCCGCCTCATTATATAATTTATAGCATATTGGTAAGTTTTCTTTTGTGACTCTATTCTTTTTTTGAGTTTCATCTAAATAATACCAATAAAAACCTTTCTTCAAATTAACATTAAAATTTGGGTAAAATGGTATTATTTGATTTAAGGCATTTTCTAAAATATTTTCATCTATTTCTTCTATTAAAGTTATGGAAAATCTAAATACTTTTGGTATTTTGGCATTTTTTGTAAAAGCATAGAATATTCCTATATTATCTAGTTTATACCATTTTCTCATTTAAAACCCTCCAATTATTTATACTTAAATGTTACTGTTACATTTTCACTTCCTAATAATTCTTTTAACTCGTTTTTAGAAATTCCTTTAATTCTTCCAAGTTTTGTAAGTTTGTATTTAGAAGAATCATAATATATAGCTATTTTATTATTATAAAGAATAACATCTCCTGCTTCTAAATTTAACTCTTCTTTAGTTTCTGGAATAGTTATATTTATGTCACCTACTTTTTCAAAATTATTGTAGTCACTCATATTTATAACTAAATCTTTTAGTTTTAGATTTTCTATTAGAACACTAGTTGATATATTATCTATAAGTTCTACTGTTAATTCTTTATTATTTATCACTAATTTTATTTCTTTTGGTGAATTTTTATCACTTACTTTTTTAGCATTATAGAATACTTTATTTAAGAGTTTATCTGGATAATGTTCATCACAAAATTTATCTAAATATGTAACTGCTTCTATGCCTTCCTCTCTTTTCATTTGTCTATTTAATGCAATTACTGTTATACTTATATCAAAAACTAAAAATGCAAAAAGTAATAAAGAAACAATATTTATACTTGTTTTTGGTATTTTCATATATATTTTATTTATAAATGGGAATATTTTATAGATAAATAAAAGTGATAAAAGACCCCATATAATCATATAAGGAATAGTTGTTCTTCCACCAATATTTAAGAATCTTTTACTGTAATCCCAAGAAATTGTGTTAAATAATTTTTCTTGTATAACACTTGCTATAAATTCAAAAGCTCCACATAAAAGGCTTGCTAATATAAAATTAACATACCACTTTCTTTTTCTAAAACAAAATAGTAAATATAAAAGTACAGTGGCAATTCCATATATTGGACTTAAATGACCATATAAAAGACCTACTTTAGTTTTCCAATCAAATGAGCCATATTTAATGAAGTATCTAAGTACATGGACAACTTCTTCTAATAAAGCACCTAAAAATGAACCAACTATAAATAATAAAACAACACTATTAAATACATCTTTTTTACTTTTTAACATAATTTACCTCTTAAAATAAGTATAACACTTTTGTATAAAAGAAAAAAGCCCTTAGGCATTTATTCATAAATTTTCTGTTTTTTAGTAATTAAATAAATAAGCCAATAATTATTACTATAACACTAATTACTAATACTAGAATTAATTCTTTTGGTATATATTTTTTATATTTATCATATTCTTCTTGTATTAACCTACGATTTTGCAAATTGTTTACCTTTTTACCTATTAAAATATCACTTGTCCCAATATACTCTTCTATATCATCAGTTTCAACTCTTTCACCACTACTATATGATACTTTTTTATCTGGTACAATAGTATCATAGTATTTGTCTAATTTTGAAGAAGCCACTATACTTCCAATAACATATGCTAAAAGTAAACTAACAATAGGATAAACAATATAACCTTTTAAAATTATTGTATTTACTACTGGTACAAATAAAAGTAATGTAGTTATAATAATAGAAGGAATTAAACCAATAGAAAAAGAAACTGTATTTATTATTTTTGATTTTTGTCTAATTATATTATCATATTTTATAGGTGCATTTAATATAGTGTTTTTTATAAGACTATACAAATCATTTAATTTAGAGTCTTCACTACTTAAATTTAAAGATATATTCATTTTATTTTCATTTATATACATATTAATAGACTCTGAATGCCAATTATTACTTTTATAAGGTAAAGGTGTTTTAACTGAATAACTTAACGTATAATATATATCTATACTTTTAATTTCATCAATTCTACTATAAAAATACTAGCAAAATTATCATATTTATCAAAAGTTATATCAGTATTATCATAAAAATCCACTATTGCTTTAAATTTACTTCCTTCATCCTTAAAAGTGTAATTTTGATAATCCATATCTAACATACGATTTTGTTGTTCTTCTAATGCACTTACTTTTTGATATTTCTTTAATGTTTCTCCAATAGTTTGAAAAATAAGTGACAAATCTTCACTACTGATTATTTTATTTTCAGCTACAATTTTATCATTGTACATTTTTATCCTCCTAATCTAATTACTTTGTACAAAAAATACTATCTTGAGTTTTAAACATTTTTAATATTTCATTAATGTTATTTTCAATTTGATTCATATATATTTCATTATGATTAGATTTTCTTATAAATTTAATATCATAAGGTTTAAAAGAAATCTTAAAATTATTTTGATATTCATTTAATGACATTTCTTTACCACGTCTATATGATAAATTTAATTCAATAGTTAATGAAACAATATTTTTTAAATGACCACTATTAATAGCTTCTATAAATGATTGATAACTTTTACAATTTAGATTAGGAAGACTATATTCTTTTTTTCTTATTGTTACTTCAAATTTAGTATCATATGTTTTTTTATATTCATAATTTTTAAATTCGTACTTTAATTTTTCATTTTTTTCTTCATCTATGCTCATTAATTTTAATAATTGATTATATAAAGCATCACAATATTGTACTAAATATGAAATAGACTGTATTTCTGCTACTATATTTGAATAATCAAATTCATTACTAATTTCTATTTCTCTTTCTGTTTGATCCATAAAACACCTCACAAATTACTTTTTTATAAATGGAATATTATGAAGTAATCCCACTTTTTGATTTTTATATTTTGAAAAATCTAATTCTATATTTTCTTCTTCACATTTATCTAAAATTTTATCTGCTATTTTTGTTAGTTCTTCAGTTGTATAATCAATTAAAGCTTTAGGTCCGATTAAATTAGAAATACTAGTTTCTGTGTTTGGAGGTAAATTCTTTAGTTTTTCAAAAAGAGTGTTTATTTCATTTTCTGTCATTTGTATCACCTTTTTATTCAAATTTTTCTATTCTTTCTTTTATTCTGTCTTTTCCTAATAATTTAAGTATTTGATATAAGTCTGGACTCATAGTTCTTCCTGTTACACTAACTCTTATAACTTCACACGCGTGACTTACACTACCTATATAATTACTTGGATTTTCCTTATATTCTTTAGTATTACTTGCAAATCCAAATTTTGGACACATTTCTTTAATTTTGTTAAACCAAGTTTCTTTATCATCATTTTCATCATATACATTATCTATATAATATGTTAATAACTCTTTTTTATAAAAATCTTTATGTTCATAAGTCTTTTCTTCTTTATAAAATAATTCGTCATACATATATGATATTTCTCTTTTAACAGCACTGTAGGCTTCTATATCTTTTCTAGGTCTTTCTACTTCTCTTTCTATATTTAAAACATTTATTGTATAATCTTTATACTTTGTTAACAATTCGTAAAAGTCTTTGTCAAATTCTTGTGCATATTCTAAAGTTCTTTCATATAAATCTTTAGCTGTTAAAGTTGAAATAAACGTTCTTGAAATATTCTTTAGTTTTTCTAAATCAAATATTGAACCACTTGAAGAAATTTTATCAAAAGATATTTTAAAGTCTTCATAGTTTTTATTAGTTTCAAACCAACTTTCAAAATTAGAATTTGCTACTGTTAATATGTATATTTTTACTGCTTCTTTAGGTATACCTTCTTCTAAATAATACTTCATTGCTAGTTCTGGATCTTTTCTTTTACTTAATTTTCTTATTCCATTTCCATCCTTTTTTGTTAATGGACTTAAGTGAGCATAGTTTGGTCTCACAAACCCAAAAGTGTCAAATAGTTGTACATGAATAGGTAAACTACTTACCCATTCGTCTGTTCTTACAATGTGTGTAACACCCATTAAATGATCATCTACTAAATGGGCAAAATGATATGTTGGAAGTCCATCACTTTTAATTAAAACAATATCTAAATCATTTTCTGGAAAAGCAATTTTACCACGAACTAAATCATCAACAATGACCTTTTTATTAAAATCTCCTGGACTTTTAAATCTTATTATATATTTTTCTCCATTATTAATTTTTTCTACTGCTTCTTCCATAGTAATATTTCTATATTTAGCAAATGGACCATATATACCTATTCTTGCTTTTACATTTTCTTGCTTTTTTCTAATTTCTTCTTGTTCTTCTTCACTTAAAAAACATGGATATGCTAAATCTCTTTCTATTAAATATTTAGCGAAAGCTTGATATATATCTTTTCTTTTACTTTGAATATAAGGACCATACTCACCTTTTTCTTCAGTTTCACTAATTACACCTTCATCAAATTCTATACCATAACCATTTACTACTTTTATTATATTTTCTATACCGTGTTCAACAGTTCTTTTAGTATCTGTGTCTTCTATTCTAAGAAGGCAAATTCCATTAGTAGACTTTGCCACACTACTTGCTATATAACTTGTGAATAAATGTCCAATGTGTACAAATCCCGTAGGACTAGGAGCAAAACGTGTTACAACTTGTCCTTCTTTTAAGTCTCTTTTTTTGTACATTTTTTCATATTCTTCTTTTGTATATTTTACATTAGGTAATAAAAAATCTGCATATTCTTTCTTTGTCAAAATAATCACTTCCTAGAAAAATTATATATTATTTTACTCTTTTATTCAAGAATTATTGCATCATCCTCACCTTTATATTCAACATATAAAAATAGGCATCCACCAATTACAAATAAAATAGAAGCAAGTATATCTAAATTATTTATAAAAGCACTTACTTCATCACTTTTATTCCTTACTTTATCTTGAAGAAAATAAAGATATATTAAAAGTCCAACTACTAAAAGAATCAACCTAATATTGTGAGCTTTTTCTTTACCATCGTTATCTTTTCCATTTAATTCTTTTCTTTCTAAATGGTTAGCATAAATGCCACTTATGGAGATAATTATAAATATAATAAAGATAATATCACTTACTTTTAGTCCTTTCAATTTTTCTAATATTTCGCCCTTCATATTTAATTTTATGTTTTTCTAATTGAATTTTACATATAAATCATATATAATGTAGGTATGCTTGCGTGGCGGAATTGGTAGACGCGCACGACTCAAAATCGTGTACCTTATGGTGTCGGGGTTCGAGTCCCCGGGCAAGCACCAAATAATAAACGTAAAGTCCGTATATTCGGGCTTTTTTGTTCCGTAATTTTTATATTCCACTTTTTGTACATTCTTATAGTATCATTAACACCAATTGTTTTTGTGAAAAAAATCAAATAAAATACAAATAAATCATCAATACGATTTATGCTTTACTATTGAACAATAATGTCTAGTTAGACATAACTAAAAATTGAACATAAGGATAAAGAAAAAAGAACTATCGTTCTTTTTAACCTAACTGAAATGGTGCCAAGCACAAAATTAGAAATAATACAACAGTTATAGACCTGACAAAGCACATTGCTTTCGGTGCAAATAATGTATCATAAAATATATTACTTGTCAATTATAGTATATTCATCACTAAATAAAAAATTGACAAATGCATATAATATGGTAGAATGTATTGTGTAACAATAGTTCTTTAAATAGAACAAAATGTTAATGACACTGGTTCCTTAAGTGAAACAATATAGCACTAATCAATTTGGTTAGTGCTTTTTACATCTAATTATCTCCAGCTAAACATAATTCTATGTTAAAAATAGTGATACTATCTATAACATTACCATTTAAACAATAATAAACTTACTCTTGTTTAAAAATTCCATTTTCATCCCTTATAAAAGATAATCCAATTTCTTTTGTAAGAAAAGGAATAATATCAGAATCATAATTACATATAGTATTTAACTCAAACATACTAAAGTTATTAGGATTATTAGTATATTCATCACTTTCGTTGCCAGCAAAAAATCTCCATCCACTATCGGTTTCATTATCAGGTTTTTCTCTATACATATATCCAACTTTTTGTCCTTCAACTGTAATTTTATCAGAAGCAATACAGCCTCCTTTAATTGTTGTAAACTCTTTTATTTCGTTTTCCTTTAGTTTAAAAGTTTTCATTTTTTCTCCTTTTATCTTTAATATCTTTTAAGATCACTATTTTATATATAGATTCTTTATATAATATCATATTTTTCTAATAAATCAAAAATAGGTTTTTCTTCTTCTGGTGTTCCATCATAATAATCAACAAATTCTCCATTATATGTAATAAATGTATATGGTGTAGTTTCTTTATAATTATGACTAGCCAAATCATATGTTTCTGTTATAGTCTTATAGGCATCATCCCCTAAAATATCAACTTCAAACCAATAAATGTTAAAGTTCTTTTCATTATAAGCCTTTTGCATATATGGTTTTAATGCTTTACAAGCCCCGCAGAATGATTGGGCAACTACTGTTACAACATATTCTTCTTTTTTTGTATCTTCAAGCCACTCATCTACACTTCTATTTATTTCAAATTCATCTTTTTTGAATAACAAAGCAAGTACAATGAATAAAATAACTAAAACTCCTATAA
>CANRKW010000028.1 GCA_947631345.1 uncultured Bacilli bacterium
CAAGATGGAGCCTTAGCCCGCCTAGAACCAGGAGAAAGCATACACGAATTATTACACCATGGTTACTCAACTATTTCGCTAGGTTATGCAGGCCTTTATGAATGCGTTAAATATATGACCGGGCATTCTCACACAGATAATGGGGTAGGTAAAGAATTTGGCCTTAAAATAATGCAAAAATTAAATGATGCATGTAATAAATGGAAAAAAGAAGAAGATATTGACTATTCTGTATACGGAACACCAATAGAATCAACTACATATAAATTTGCTAAATGCTTAAAAGAAAGATTTGGCACAGTTGAAGGTATTACAGATAAAAACTATATTACAAATTCATATCACGTACCTGTATTTGAAGAAATAGACGCGTTCACAAAATTAAAATTAGAAAGCGAATTTCAAAAATTAAGCCCAGGAGGCGCTATATCATATATAGAAACACCTAACTTACAAAATAACTTAGATGTAATAATGGAAGTAATTGAATTTATATATGATAATATAATGTATGCTGAACTTAATACAAAATCTGATTATTGTCAAAAATGTGGGTACACTGGAGAAATACTAATAGATGATAATTATGAATGGTATTGTCCAAATTGTGGAAATAGAGATCATAATACATTAAATGTTGCAAGAAGAACTTGTGGTTATATTGGTACAAACTTTTGGAATAAAGGAAGAACACAAGAAATTAAAGAAAGAGTACTTCATATAGATAATAAGGAAAGTAAATAATGAAATATAATTTAATTAGAAAAATGGACATTTCTAATGGACCAGGTATAAGAGTATCAATATTTATGCAAGGGTGTGATTTTCATTGTGAAAACTGCTTTAATAAAGAAACTTGGGATTTTGAAAACGGACACGAATTAACAAGTGATACAATAAATGAAGTACTAGAACTATCTAGCCCTAGTTACATAAAAGGTTTATCTATATTAGGAGGAGAACCAATGCATCCTAAAAATATAGAAGGAACACTAGCTTTAGCCAAGTCTTTTAAAGAAAAATACCCTGATAAAACTATATGGGTATGGACTGGATTCTTATTTGATGACATCAAAACAAAAGAAGTACTTAGATACATTGATGTATTAGTAGATGGAAGATATGTAGATGAGTTACATACTCCAACTCTTAAATGGAAGGGTTCATCTAATCAAAGAGTAATAGATGTTAAAAAGTCTTTAGAAAAGAATATAGTTATAGAAGTAAAGTAAAAGTAAAACAAGTGTTAAATATACTTGTTTTTTCTTTATTTATAATTAAAGTAGTGAGATAATAATAATGTGAGGATAAATGAATTATTTAGAAAAATACTATTTATATTTAAGAGTAGAAAGAAAACTAGGAGAAGCTACTATATCTTCATATAAATTTGATTTAGAAAATTTCTCTAATTTTATTAAAAAAGATATTCTTAATATAAATAAAGAAGACATTATAAATTATATTAATAATTTAAGAAGTTATTTAGATGTTTCTAGTATAAATAGACATATTTCTTCATTAAAAGGGTTTTATAACTATTTAATTATAATAGATGTAATTAAAACTAGTCCTTTAGAAGAAGTAGGTTTATTAAAGAAAGTTAAATCATTACCTAAATATTTAACTATAGAAGAAGTAGATAAATTACTTAACTTTCCTTTAGAAACACCATATGACTATAGAAATAAAGCAATGCTAGAAGTAATGTATGCGACAGGTCTTAGAGTAAGTGAACTCGTACATTTAGAATACTCTAATGTAGATATATATAATGCTATAATAAGGGTAAAAGGTAAAGGAAAAAAAGAAAGAATTGTACCTATTGGAGAAGTTGCTTCACATTATTTAGATTTATATATTAAAGAATATAGAAATAAATTAATTAATAAAAAAAGTTATAATGAATTATTTTTAAATAATCATGGTAATCCTATAAGTAGACAGGGAGTAAATTTTATATTAGAAGAAATTAGAAAAAAGTGTGGTATAGATACATATTTAACTCCACATATATTAAGGCACAGTTTTGCAACACATTTATTAGAAGGTGGGGCTGACTTAAGAAGTATTCAAGAAATGCTAGGACATGAAAATATTTCAACTACTAATATTTATACTTATGTTGCAAATAATATATTAAGAGAAAACTATGATATATACCACCCAAGAGCAAGAAAGGAGTAATTTATGTTTAAAAGAGTATTTTTAATAGTAATGGATAGTTTAGGAGTAGGAGAGGCTAAAGACGCTAGTAAATTTGGTGATACTGGGGCTAATACTTTAGGCCATATTTTAAGTCATGAGGGGTATCATTTACCTAATTTAGAAAAACTAGGGCTTTTAGAACTTGTTGGAAAAAGACCTGGAACACATGGGTATCATGGAATATTAAGACCAAGTAACAAGGCAAAAGACACATTAAATGGGCACTATGAAATGATGGGTATAGTTTTAGATAAACCTTATATGACTTACCCAGATGGGTTTCCTATATTAATGATAAGTGAAATACAAAGAGTAACTGGTAGAGAAGTTATAGGTAACTGTGTTGCATCAGGTACCGAAATTATACAAGAGTTAGGTGAAATGCATATGAAAACTGGAGCAATAATAGTATATACTAGTGCTGATTCAGTTTTACAAGTGGCTGCACATGAAAGTGTTATACCAGTAGAAGAATTATATGATATATGTGAAAAAATAAGCAAAATCGCGTTTCGGGATGAGTATAAAATAGGTAGAGTAATTGCAAGACCTTTTACTGGTAAACCTGGTGAATTTGTAAGAACTCCAAGAAGACACGACTATGCTAAAGAGCCACCACGTAACTTCTTAGACTTACTTTATAATAAAGGCTTAGATGTAATAGCCTTAGGAAAAATTGGAGATATATTTGCAGGTAAAAGTATATCTACTATAATTAAAACTACAAATAATATAGATGGGCTTATGAAATTAGTAGATTTTACAAGAGGGGAATTTAATGGATTATGTTTTCTTAACTTAAATGATTTTGACACATTATATGGACATAGAAGAGATAAAGATGGGTACTTAAAGTGCCTAGAAGAAATGGATAGATATTTACCTATATTTATTAATAAATTAAAAGATGATGATTTAGTTATATTTACAGCAGATCATGGAAACGATCCTACATTTAAAGGAACTGATCATACAAGAGAAAATGTACCAGTAATATTCTATTCAAATAGTTTTAAGTATTATGGAGAGTTAGAAGAGGGAAGTACTTTTGCTAATATTGGAGCTACTATTATAGATAACTTTAATATAGAAAACACTTTAAATATGGGAAAAAGCTATTTAGACAAATTAAAATAAGAGAGAACAAATAAACCGTTCTCTCTTTATTATTAATAGTAATTATCTACTATTTCTGCTACAATTTTTTTCGCTTCTTGAACTTCTTGAACATTCTTTTGAACTTCTACTATTTTGTTCATTACGATTATTTCTTTGGTTGTTATTTCTTTTATTATTTCTTGAATTAGCCATTTTAATCACCACCTGTTATTATTATTTACTACTTAGTTATATTAATTCATTTAATTTTTATTTTTTTATGGTAAATTTTAGTTGCTAAAAATTAGTAATTAAACATATTATTAAATATGAATAATAATATATTTATTGCTTTATTAATTTCTTCTTTAGCAGGTCTTAGTACATTTATAGGAGGATTAATAGTATTTAAAGATTTTAAAGATAAAGATGGTTTTATTTCTTTTGCGCTTAGTTTTTCTTTAAGTGTAATGATTAGTATATCTATATTTGATTTAATTCCAGAAAGTTTTAAAACTCTTATAATTAATTATGGATTTATTACTTCTTTAATTATTAGTATAATTGCTTTTATATTAGGGATGTTATTAGTAAGTAAAGTTAGTTGTAAACTAGATGTAAAAGGTGAGGGGAGTAACTTATATAAAGTAGGTTTACTTAGTATGGTTGCTTTAATGATTCATAACTTTCCTGAAGGAATTGCAACATTTATGAGTGCTTATAATGATTTATCAACTGGAATTAGCCTAGGAATTGCTATAATGTTACATAATATTCCAGAAGGTATATCTATTTCAGTACCAATCTACTACTCTACTAAAAAAAGAAGTAGGGGACTAATATATGCTTTAATAAGTGGTTTAGCAGAACCTTTTGGAGCATTAATGGCTTATATATTATTAAAGAATTTTATTAGCGATATATCTATAAGTATTGTATTAATATTTGTCGCAGGAATTATGATAAGTTTATCAATAAATGAAATGTTAGTTGAAGCATTAAAATATAATAAAAGAAAACAAATGAATATAGGACTTATATTAGGATTAATATTAGTTATTATTAATGTATTAGTTTTTTAAAATTAATATATTTTTTATCTTTATTTTTAAGTTCTGATAATATATATTATGTTAAGTTCTATATTCTGACACTAATTTTTATCTATACTCTTCTCTATTTTTTTAGTATAATTATATAGGAGAGTGTTTAAAAATGATTTTTTTATTAATATTAATTATATTATTCTTTATAGCTTTAATAATTAGGAATATCTACTATAATAAGTTATATCAACAAATAAGTGAAAAAAAAACATATTACACTAAACAAATTACTAACATTTATGTTAAAAAAGACTTTATGACTAATTTTGAATTATCTTTTTATGATAAATTAAAGCCTTTAGAAGCTAATTATAAGGTAATTCCTCAAGTTCCTCTTTCTAGTTTAGTAGATAAAGTAAATAGATATAAAACACCACTAGAACTTTTTAGAACAATAGATTTTGTTATATTTGATAATAATTTTCATCCACTTTTATTAATAGAATTAAATGATAAAACACATCACGAAAAAAATCGTATAAAAAGAGACAATAAAGTTAAGAATATTGTATCTAGTGCAGGACTTAAAATTATCTTCTTTTATAGTGAGTATTCTAATGAAAAAGAATATGTAATAAATAGAATTATGGAGAATATTAAAAACTAAAGATTTTTCTTTAGTTTTCTTTAGTAACACCCATAACAACTTTTCTTGATTGAATTTCACCCATTTTATTAAATACTTCTTGAGCATTATCAGTTGTTATTTCATTATAACCAAGTTCTCTTAAAGCTTGTATTTTAACTGTAGTTAATTGTTGAGTTCTACTTAATACTTCTTGTTTATTATTTTCTATCTCTTTTACGAATCTTTCGTGAGAAGCAATTAATTTAGCCTTTTGAGCTCCTCCATTATTATATAAGTTCATTGCTGTAAAAATAATACTTTCTAATATAAATTGTGCAGTTTCATCAAATTTAAATTCCATAGGTTCTGTAAAACCAGTTGTCTTTGATAAATATGCAAATATATATTTTATTTCAGGTATATTATCTATAGACTGTAATATATGATACAAATATAAAAATTCATAATATGTATCTTTAGTTTTTTCTTCAGTAAATTTCTCTTTAATTATAGTTACTAAATCATTTACTAAAGTTTGTTCTTCTTTATTTAATGACTTTAAATCAAAGTAACCTTCAATAGAATTATTATTTCTTAAATTTTGATTTAATTTATCTTCAATTTTTTCTAAATATTCTGCTGTAACTTTAATTTTACTAATTGATTCATCACTTCCATCTTCAATATCTAACAGTTTAAACAGTAATAATTTCTTTTCTTTTGGCCACTTATTTAAACTTTCAAGTTCTAGATAATTATATATCATTTGTCTAGAAACACCCAAATATTTTGCTAGTCTTACTTTTGATATTCCTAATTCTTGTAATAAATCATTTAATTTTTTCATTTTGTTCTCTCCTACACTCTCCTATTTATTTTATATTTTAATTTTACAACACTTTACATTGACAAGTCAAGTGTAAAATGAAGGTAAATAGAAAAAAGTTAAAAAAAGAAGAAATACTATAAATACCAAAGTTTTTCTCCATTTTTTCTTACTTCTTTGATTATTCCCCCACCTATCATTTCACTACCTAAATATATAACACAAGCTTGTCCTGGAGTTACACTTTTTGCACTTTGATAGGTTACTCTTATTTCTTTTTCACTTGTATATTCTATATTTATTGGTGTGTCTTCTCCACGATATCTGAATTTACAAGTTGCAAATGTAGGTTTTTTACTACTAATATAGTTCATATCTTCAATTATTGCTTCATCACTCATTAGGTATTTGTTATCATTTCCAAATGCTACATATAATATGTTATTTTTAGTATCTTTTCCACATACATAATGCCTTAATTCGTCTCCACTGAGTCCCACATTTCGTCTTTGCCCGATAGTGTAATTCATAAGCCCTTTGTGACGCCCGATTACTTCTTTAGTTTCTACATTTACAATGTCTCCCTCTTTTCCTTTTAAGTAATTAGAAATAAACTTTTGATAATTTCTTTCTCCAATAAAACATATACCAGTTGAATCTTTTTTATCCGCTACTGGAAGACCTGCTTCTTTTGCTATTTTTCTTACTTCTTTTTTAGTTAAACCTCCAACTGGAAACAACACATCTTTAAATTCTTCTATTGTAACTTGACTTAAAAAGTAAGTTTGATCTTTATTATTATCTATTCCTCTTAATACTTTACTACCTACTATTCTAGCATAATGTCCAGTTGCTATTTTATCTGCACCTAGTTTTTTTGCTTCTTTTTTGAATAAATCAAATTTAATATATTTATTACACATTATATCTGGGTTTGGTGTTCTACCCTTTTTAAGTTCTTCTAAAAAATAGGAAAAAACATTATCCCAATATTCTTTAATAAAATCAACTCTATAAAGAGGTATACCTAAATAATCACACACTTTTTTAGCATCAATATAATCTTGTTCTTGCGGGCAAATCCCAGTAGTTTTACCTTCTATATCATTGTTAATGTTTGAATCCCAATTTTTCATAAAAAGGCCTACTACTTCATACCCTTCTTTATCTAAAAGATAGGCTGAAACAGCACTGTCAACGCCTCCACTCATTCCTACTACTACTTTCATATCTTTTCCTTTCTAGAACATTATACAATAATAAAAAGCAATTGACAAATAAAAACTCACATTATAAAATAAAATTAAGAGGTAGATATGAATAAAGAAATAGAAATAGCTATAACTAATGAAGAAGATTTATATGACAAATATAATAGAAACTATATAAATGATGATTTAATACAATATATAATTAAAAAAGCAGTTGAATTAAAAAGTGTTTCTAATTATAAAATAATAATTACAAGTACTTTAAAAAATGACATAGATTATGAAGAATTAATAAAAGAAGGATTAAGAAAAGAATACATTAAAAGTTATGATAAACATAATATAAATACACGTTTTTTCTTTTTCTATTTAATATCAGGTATTACATTATTAATTATTTCTAGAATATTAAATAGTACAGTTATATTTAGTGAAATATTCTTAATTGGTGGTTGGGTTTTAATTTGGAAAGTCATTGAATTACTACTTTTTACTAATTTTGAAGAGAATTTAAAAAGAAAACTACTTAAAAGACTTTTAAATAGTTTAATTATAGAAAATAGATAATTTATATTAAATTAACTAAAATAGGATTTATATATATTTCACAAAGAGATATTAAGAAACAAAGTATTAAAGCACTTATATATAAAATACCTATTTTTTTAATGAATAAGTTTAAGTTAATACTTTCTCCTTTTATAGTACCTTTAAATAATTTATATGAGAAGTTAAACATAATACTTGAATAAATAATCATAAGTAAAATCATTAATATATGATGAGGAAAAATTAAAAGAATAGCATATAATATACCTTTTAATTTATATGTTAAAACTACACTAGATATTAAAAATCCAACAAGCAAACCTTTATAAAAATCTACAAATATTACTATAGGAAATAATATATAGACAATACTTGATATAGTTATAATACTTATATATAACATATTGTATTTAAAACTAGATAAAATGTACGAAAAACTTTGAATTTTACCTATATTTAAAATATTAATATATTCTTTAATTTCATTTTTAATTATTAGTTTATCTAATCCTTTAGTGAAAATTAAGAATAATATACCTGCTATAATGCCTAGTATGAATATTACAGTAGTAGTGACTACGATTTTTTTATCAATTATTTTTTTCATATTAAATTATATTAAAACTCTTCAATTTTTATGAAAGTTATTATATAATATTTATGGTGTTGTTAAATGAAGAAGGAAATAAAAGAAAAGAAGAAAAAGAAAGATATAAAAACATTAGTACTTAGAGTACTAATATGGTTATTTGTAATAGTAATTATAGTAAGCTTTATAGGTGGTTTAATTATAAGTTTCTTCTAAAATAGTATTTATTACTATTTTTTATTTTCGTTTATTCCTCCAAAACGTCTATCTCTTTTATTGTATACATCTAATGCTTTATCAAATTCGCTTTCATCAAAATCTGGAAAGTATGTTTTAGGAAAATACATTTCAGCATAAGCAAGTTCATAAAGCATAAAATTAGAAACTCTTACCTCCCCACTTGTTCTAATTAAAAAGTCAATTGGTGGAAGTTTATGATATAAGTTGTCACTGATAGTATCTTCATTTATGTCTTCTATATTTAATTCTCCATTTTTAACTTTTAAAGCGATGTTTTTAGTCGCATCAACTAATTCTGCTTTTCCTCCATAATTTAAGCAAATATTTAAAATTCCACCAGTATTATTTTCTGTTTCTTTTTCTAGTTTTTTCATAGAAAGCCATACTTTTTCATCTAATGGTTCTTTTCTTCCTGAAAATACTACTTTAATGTTATTACTATTAAATTCTTTAATACTTCCTTTAAATCCTGTAATAAATAAATTCATTAAATAATCTACTTCTTCTTTACTTCTTTTAAAGTTTTCAGTAGAAAAAGCAAAAACACTAAGAACTTTGACTCCTTTTTTTAATATATATTTTGATACTTTCTTTAAAGTTTCAAATCCAGCTTTGTGTCCTTCACTTCTTATAAGGCCTCTTTCTTTA
This sequence comes from uncultured Bacilli bacterium, assembly GCA_947631345.1. Next base: position 9,044 of record CANRKW010000028.1, read on the forward strand.
GCCCATCTTCCATTTCCATCTAATATTATTCCTACGTGTGTAGGTATTTTGTATTCTTCGTTCATAATTTTTCTCCTATTCTTTTATAAGACTCAAGCTCACTTGGCCTTTGTCTATATCTATTTTATCTACAAAACATTTTATTATTTCTCCAACACTTAATATATCTAATGGATCACTTACATAGCTTTTACTCATTTTAGATATATGAATAAGTGCGTCATTTTTAAGTCCTATATCTATAAATGCTCCAAAACTTGTTACATTTCTTACTGTTCCTTCTAAAGACATACCTAATTTTAAATCTTCAATTTTTAAAATATCGCTTTTTAGTAAAGGCATCTCAAGTTCATCTCTTGGATCTAGTCCTGGACTCTTTAACTCATTTATTATTTGTTCAGTTACGTATATATTAATATTAGTGTCTTTACTTACTTTTTCTATATTTGTTTTTTCTAAAGTTTTCTTAAATTCTTCTTTATGTATATCTTCAATTTTTAAATTTAGGTATTCTAGTATTTTTAATGCGTCTTTATAATTATCTGGATGTATTCCTGTATTATCTAAAGGATCAACGCTGTTGGGAACTCTTAAAAAGCCCACTGCTTGTTCATATATTTTATCTGTAATTCCTTTTACTTTTTTTAGTAATTCTCTTTTAGTGAATATTCCTTTATTTCTAAATTCAATAATTCCATCTATTGCTTTTTTATTCATACCACTAATGTACTTTAATATACTTTTAGAAGCAGTATTTAGGTTTACCCCTACTTCATTTACTATTTTCATTACACTATAGTCAAGAGCTTCACCTAACTCTTTTTGGTTAACATCATATTGATATTCTCCAACTCCAATAGATTTAGCATCTATTTTAACGAGTTCACTTAATGGATCTTGTACTCTTCTTCCTATTGAAATTGCACTTCTTTTCTCAACTGTTAAATCAGGAAATTCTTCTATTGCAAGTTTACTAGCTGAATATATACTAGCCCCTGCTTCACTTACTATAATGTATTTTACATCAAGTCCTTTTATCGCGTTTGATACAAAAGTTTCACTTTCTCTACTTGCAGTTCCATTTCCTATAGCAATTAATTTAATATTGTATTTTTCTATTAGGTTTCTTAATACTTTAGTACTTCCTTCTATATCATTTTTAGGTTCATTTGGATATATTGTTTCAACTTTCAAAAGTGCTCCAGTTTCATCAATTACTGCAAGTTTACATCCAGTTCTAAAAGATGGATCAAACCCTAGAACTACTCTTCCCTTTATAGGTCTAGTTAAAAGTAAGTTTTCTAAGTTTTCTTGGAAAGTCTTTATAGCAGTACTTTCACTTCTTTCAGTAACAGAACTTCTTACTTCTCTTTCTATACTAGGAAGAATTAATCTTTTAAGTGAATCTTTAATAGCATTTTTAACTAAATCAACTACAAAACTAGATGAATCTTTTATTATTTTGCTTTCTAAAAAATCTGTTATTTTATCCATATCATATTCTAAACTTACAGTTATTACTTTTTCTTTTTCAGCACGATTTATTGCAAGACATCTATAGTGTTTTAATGTTTTTATTGATTCAGTGAAGTCATAATACATTTCATATGTTTTTTTAATATCTGGGTTATCTTTTTTAACTTTGGTTTTTATAACGGCTTCTTTATATATATAATTTCTAATCCATTTTCTAAAATATGCGTTTTCACTAATCCACTCACTTATTATGTACCCAGCACCTGTTAAAGCAGTGTTCACATCTACATTATAACCACTTGCAAGAAGTTCTAGATTTCCTTTAGTAGGAAAAGCCATTATCTTTTTAGCAAGAGGTTCAAGTCCCATTTTAATGGCTTCACTAGCTTTTGTTTTCTTCTTTTCTTTATATGGAAGGTATAAGTCTTCTACTTCAGCAAGTTTAGTACATTTTAATATAGAAGACTTTAATTCTTCAGTAAGAAGACCTTTTTCATCTATTAAATTTATAACTGCTTCTTTTCTTTCTAAAAGTGCTAAATTTCTTTTATATTCATCACTTATTAATTTAATTTGTGTTTCATCTAAATTGTTAGTCATTTCTTTTCTATATCTTGCTATAAAAGGAATAGTAGCCCCTTCTTCTAATAATTTTAATACTACTTTTATTTTATCTATATCTATATTAGTTATTTCATTTAATCTTTTTATTACTTCTTCGTTCATTTTTCCACCTATTCTATTTCACATAAATCTATACGATTCATATTACTTATTATTATATTATTATTTCCTTCTAAAGTACTACATTTAGTTATTACTAAATTTCCATAAGTTACAATACCTTTTTTAGGTATATATGTAGAACTTCCTCCATCAAATGCAACATCTTTTTGTTCCATATTTTCTATTAGTTCATCAATAGTAATTAATTCACTTTTTAATGCTTCTTCTAATGAATGAGTTTCACTATCAATTGTTATATTAGCTGTTACATTATAATAATAAATATTACCCATTATATAAACTAAATCATTGTGTCTATTATTTATTACTTTAATTGTATATTTTTCAGTATTTTCTTTAGAATTATTTACATTAATATATCTTTTATATATTAAGAAACAAGATACTAATATAAGTAAAATAAGTAAGAAACTTTTAATAAAACTTTTCATATATAACACTCTCCTTATTTATTTTCTCTCTTGGTATTTATATTTTAACATATAATAAATTAAAAAGTAACAATTTTATGTTACTTTCTATTCAAAGAATTTATTTATAGGAATTTCTAATACTTTGCTTATTTTATATAAGTTATATAAACTTACACCTTGTGTTATATTAGAACTTTCTAAATTACCTATAGTAGATATTCCAACAC
>CANRKW010000029.1 GCA_947631345.1 uncultured Bacilli bacterium
ACAGATCGGGAAATAAGGAGATACGGGCATGGTACATAAATAATGTAAATAGCATAGATAATAACATAAATAGTACAAACAACATCGAAACATTTAACAGTGGCATAGAAGTTTTAAATGAAACACCAATAGAAACATTAAATACAGCAAATGAACCAAATGATGACTACAATAATTATCAAAGTATGTCATTTGGAGAAAAACCTGTAGAAACTAAAGAAGATATATTTTCACAAACACCTAATACACAAGAAAGCATATATACCAATGTTTCTAATAATACTAATACTAATCAAAACACAAATAATTTTGACAATTAAAGCGTAAATATTAAATAAAAGATATAGTAAATATATCTTTTTTATATTATAATTATTTTTGTAAGAACAAGGAGGGACTTAAAGTGACATTAACACAAGTATATAATATTTTTACAAAAATTTTAGATATAGGAGTTCTTTGGTTTATATTCTATTATATTTTAAAATACATAAAGAAAAATGTAAAATTGACTTTAATATTTAAAGGTATAATAATAGTAGTAGCATTAAAATTCATAAGCGAATTTTTAGATTTAAAAACAGTAGGTGTACTACTAGACTACATAATTGACTGGGCACCTCTTGCTTTAATAGTACTTTTCCAACCTGAAATTAGAAATGTACTTGAAAGTATTGGAAGAAGTCAACTTTTAGGAAGACATAAAGTACTAACTGTTGATGAAAGAGAAAAAGTAGTTTATGAAATAATGCAAGCAGTTGAATATATGAAAAGAAACAGAATTGGAGCTTTAATAGTTATAGAAAGAGATTATGGACTTAGTCAATATATAGAAAATGCAAATAAATTATATGCTGATTTGTCTAGTGAACTACTAATAAGTATATTCTTCCCTAATAACCCACTTCACGATGGAGCAGTTATTATAGAAGGAGACAGAATCAGTTGTGCTGGAAGCGTTCTTCCTACAAGTATGAATAGTAGCATAAGTAAACGTCTAGGAACAAGACACCGTGCTGCATTAGGTTTAGCTGAAATAAGCGACGCGATTTGCTTATGTGTAAGTGAAGAAACTGGAAGAGTAAGTATTGCAGTAGATGGAGAACTTAACTATAACTTAACATTAGATGATGCAAGAATGATTTTAATTGAAGCTTTACAACCTAAAAAAGAAACTTTCTTTGATGCTGATGAAAAAGCATTAGAAACAGAATCGGAGGTAAACACTGATGAAGAAAGAAAAGAAAACTAAAAATAAAGTTAATATATTTAAAGGTTTATACAACATATTAGATAAAATAATAATAACACCAATAAGTAAATTAGCATATTTTCTAAAAGACAAATTATCATTTAACAGTGGTTTTATAGATAGACTATTAAATAAACCTAATGTACTTTTATACATTTCTTTAGCCTTAGCATTTATATGTTTTATAGCAGTTGATAAAAACATTATAAACTTTACAAATAATGAAGCTTTAGTACTAGATAATCAAAAAGTAAAAGTTGACTACAATGAAGAAGCATATGTAGTTGAAGGAATACCAGATGGAGCAGATATAATCCTAATGGGAAGAAAAAGTGTATTATCACTTGCTGAACAACTAAGTGATGAACACCAATTATCACTTGACTTAACAAACTTGGGTGTAGGTATCCATAGGGTTAACCTAAACTACAATAACCCAATAAAGTCACTTACATATAAATTAGATCCAGGTACAATAACAGTTGTAATATATCCAAAAGTAAGTGAAGTAAGAACATTATCTACTGATATAATAAATACCGATAAATTAGATAAAACTCTAGTAGTTAGTAATGTTGTTTTAGATAGAGAAGAAATAATAATAAAAAGTTATCAAGAAAAATTAGAAAAAGTTGCAAGTGTAAAAGCAATAGTAGATGTAAACTCACTAAATGCTAAAGAACCAGGAGAATACAAACTAGAAAATGTAAGACTTGTAGCATATGATGTAGATGGTAAAGAAATCTCAGGTATTGAAATTGTACCAAATACAGTTACAGCAACTATAACAATAACAAGTCCAAGCAAAACAGTACCACTACGAGTAGTACCAGTAGGAGAAATAAGAAGTGGTTCAGCAATAGCAAAAATCGAGCAATCAGTTACAGAAGTAACAATTTATGGGGACGAAAATATACTAAAAGATATAAATGAATTACAAGTAGAAATAGATGTAACAAATTTAAGTGAAGACAAAGTATATCAAGTTATAATTAATAAACCTGCTGGAGCTAGAAGTATAAATGTAACAAGCACTAAAATAACTGTCACAATGGAAAAAGAAACTTCAAAAGACTTTGAAGACATACAAATAGAAATAAGAAATCTAGATGATAGATTCATAGCCCAAGGAAAAGATATAGAAAATTCAAAAGTTACAGTTACTGTAAAAGGTGTTGAAAGTTTACTAAATAATTTAGATAAAAGTTCTATAACAGCATATATAGATTTAAGTTCAGTAAGTGAAGAAGGAACATACTCTGTACCTGTATATACTGAAGGAACAGACTTAAAACTAACTTATACAAGTAAAACTAAAAACATAGAAATTATAGTAATAAAGAAAGAATAAAAAAATACCCTGTCATATAGACGGGGTGTTTTCATTACTTTCTACTAGTTTCTTCAAATGGCATTAATAATAATCCAACATTTATAATACCAGCAAGTCCAACAAATGTATAAACGACTTTAGTAAATAATGTACCTGCACCAAATAAGGCTTCAACTAAATTAAACTCAAAAAGTCCAACTAAACCCCAATTTAAAGCACCAATTATACATAAAGTTAATGCTATTTTTTGTACTATTTGCATACATACCTCCTTATGTTAATTATTCTAATCAAAATTGTCTAATTTATTCATAAACATTAAAATAAAGAGTATAATTAACTAGAATAATTTAAAGGAGGGTTTTGTTTTGAAAAAGTTTTTATTAGTGTTATTTTCATTATTTATCTTATCTGGATGTGGTAATAAAGAAGAAAGTATTGTAAAAGAATTTGAAAATACTATAAATAATATTAAGAATTATCATTTAACAGGTAATATGATAATAAAAAATAATGAAGAAAAATATACCTATGGAGTAGATGTTACATTTAAAGAAGGTAACTTCTATAAAGTAAGTTTGATAAATAAAGAAAATGACCATGAACAAATTATTCTAAAAAATGAAGAAGGAGTCTATGTTATTACACCATCTTTAAACAAAAGTTTCAAGTTTCAAAGTGAGTGGCCTACTAATAGTAGTCAATCATATATATTAGAAACATTACTAAATGATATTGTTAATGATAGTGAAAGAACTATAAAAGAAGGTAAAGGAGAATATGTAATCACAAGTAAAGTAAATTATCCTAATAATAGTAATTTAACTTTACAAGAAGTTACATTAGATGAAAAGTATTTACCTAAAAAAGTAATAGTAAAAAATAGTAGTGGTATAGAACAAATTAGTATGACTATTACTAAAATAGATACAAAAACTAAATATGAAAAAGAATACTTTAAATTATCTAATAGTATTAAGAAAACAAATGAAACTGAAACAAAAACAACAAGTGTAGTAGATGATGTAGTATATCCTATGTATTTACCAAGTGGAACTTCATATAGTAAAGAAGAGGTTATAACAAATGAAGATAGTGAAAGAGTAATACTTACATATACTGGGGTAAAACCATTTATATTAATAGAAGAAGCAAGTGTAAGAGGAGATAATCATGAAACAACTGCAGTAAATGGGGAAGTAGTACAATATGGTAATGTACTTGGGGTTTTAACTGAAACATCACTTAATTGGAGTAATAATGGAAAAGAATACTATATAATAGGAGAATCATTATCTAAAGAAGAACTATTAGAAATAGCAAGTAGTACAGCTACAGTAGCAATAACCAAATAGAAGAAGAAATTCTTCTTTTTTAGTTTTTATGTAAAAAAGAAAGTGTTACAAATTGTAACGAGTTGAAATAATTAATTAAAAAAAATTAAAGAACAAAATTTTTATGGAATAAAGATAAGAAAATGAAACCGTGACAAATTGTCACGAGTTGAGTATTTAAAAGTAAGTGAAATAGTTTAGAACAGAATAAAAAAGTTAAAGAGCAAAATTTTTATTAAAAAGTACTTGCGTATAAATCAAATGTTTGATATTATATATATTGAAGGAGGGTTAGGGTTATGTATAAAGAAAAAATGTATTTAGTAAATAAATTATTTAATAATGAAACAATTAGAACTGTATGGAATAAAGAGGATGAAAAATATTACATTAGTGTTGTAGATATAGTAGGGGTTATATCAGAAAGTAAAGATAAACAAGCATACTGGAGAAAGTTAAAACAACGACTAAAAGACGAAGGAAATGAAACCGTGACAAATTGTGACCAACTGAAATTAAAAGCACAAGATGGAAAATATCGCTTAACTGATGTTGTAGATATAGAAGGGATGTTTAGAATTATTGAATCAATTCCAAGTAAGAATGCAGAGCCTATAAAACTTTGGTTAGCAAAATTAGGTAGTGAAAGAATTGACGAAGTATTTAACCCATCTATAACTGTACAAAGAGCAATTGATTTATATAGGGCAAAAGGTTATGATGAGAAATGGATTACAAAAAGAATACAAAATATACAAGATAGAAAAGAACTTACTGATGTATGGAAAGGTGGAGGCATAACTGATAGTAAAGAATATGCTATTTTAACTAACGAAATTTATAAAACTTGGTCTGGTATGACTACTAAACAATATAAAGAATATAAAGGACTACGTAAAGAGTCACTTCGTGATAATATGGATAATATTGAGGTGTCTTTAACTGATATTAGCGAAGAAGTAACAAAAAGATTAGCAAGAAAAACTAAACCTAAGGGATTAGAAGAAAATTTGGAAGTTGCTCGTGCTGGTGGACAAGTTGCTAAAAATACAAGAAATGAAATTGAAAATTTACTTGGAGAATCAGTTGTTACTAGTAAAAATAAATTAAATTATCAATATATTGATGGCAAAAAAGAAATAGAAGACAATATGGCAAAATAAAATACTAATGTATAAAATGATATCATGAAAATTGGTAATAAAACAAAACACTAGTATTATTTTGATTTGTTATGTGGTACAATTACAATGTATAGAATATAGAAAGAAGGTGTAAATTATGACTGGAACATTAAATAATCAAGATTATACAGAAGATGAAATAAGAGAAATGGCTGGTTACATATTAGGCTTTAAAGAAGAGATAAAAAATGTTAAAGTAGGTGTGGGTCAATTAACTACGTTTAATCAACTAGGGTTTAAAGATGTAAGTGATAAACCAGATGGCTGGTATTTACCAGATAATACAAATCTTCCTGCTATAATATTAGAAGTCAAATCTTCTTTAGTTGAATTAAAGGATAAACAAATAGAAGAAATTAAGAAAAATTGCACTATAGCTCTTTCAAAATATAAAAATGTAATAGGTATTCTATATAATGGCTATGATATTAAAGTTTATAGAAATAATAATGAAATAGAAACAACAAATGAATTACAAAATAAAGAGTATTATATTGGCTTATTAAATAGAAATAAAATTGATAAAGATAAAATTTATTCTCTAACTGCAAAAATAAATAATTGCTTACATACTGAATTTGGTATTAAAAATTTATATCATAGGATGATTTTTACTGCATGTGCTTTAGTTGCAAAAAGATATGATGCACCATTAAATGAAAAAATGGATTATGAAACATTTTCAGCATGCATTAGATCAACATTAAAAACAGAATTAAAAAATGAGGATAATGTTAATCCTAAAATTGATATTTTATTAGAAGTGTTTTCAGATATAAAAATGAATACAACTAGCAACCAAGAAGCCATTTCAAATTTTATTACTTGGGTTACAGAAATAAGTGATTCAATTAATAGTGATTATTGGAATGGCGAAGATGTTATGGGCATTTTCTTTAATGAGTTTAATAGATATAAGAAAAAATCTGAAAGTGGGCAAGTGTTTACCCCTGATCATATAACATCACTTATGTATAGATTAATAGGTGTAAATAAAAATGATGTTGTTTTAGATGCTGCTTGTGGTTCAGGTGCTTTTTTAGTCAAATCGATGTGTAATATGATAAGTGAAGCAGGCGGTATCAATACCATTAGTGCTAAAAATATTAAATCAAGTCAACTTTATGGAATAGAATTTGATAGAGAAATATATGCTTTAGCATGCGCAAATATGTTAATACATAAAGATGGTAAAACAAATATAACACAACTTGATTCTAGAACTATTGAAGCAAGTAATTGGATTAAATCTAAACCGATTACTAAAGTATTAATGAATCCTCCGTTTGAAAATAAGTATGGATGTATTGAAATAGTTAAAAACGTTTTAGATAGTGTTAAAAGAGGAACAATGTGTGCATTTATATTACCAGAAAAAAAATTAGAGAAAGTTAGTAAGACACTAGTAAAAAGAATTTTAATGAAACATACCTTATTAAAAGTAATAAAATTACCTGAAAAGACATTTAACGAAGGAATAACAACCTCCATCTTTATATTTGAAAGTGGTCTTCCTCAAAATGGAAAAGAGATATTTACTTGTTTTATTTCTGAAGATGGATTAGAAACTGTTAAAAATCAAGGAAGACATGATGTTAAAGGAAAATGGCAAACAATTGAAGATAAATGGGTAGATATAATTAAAAAACAAAGTGGAGACGATTCTATAAAGTGGATCAAACCTGGTTTTGGAATAGATGAACACTTAAGTTATCAAGTACCATTAAAAGAACTAGAATTATTTGAAGAAGATTTTAGGAAAACAGTATTAGATTACTACTTTTTTGAAAATAAAATAGATATTGATAAATTTAATGATAATTTAATTAATAATATATTATATAATAGTAAATTTAAAGAAAGTAAAAATACTATAAGTATAGAAATACCAAAAGGTGATAAAAATGAGTAAGATAAATACAGATAATTGGAAAACATTTAAAGTAGGAGACTTATTTGATATTCATCCAACAAAAAATTATAATTTAAAAAATTCGTTACTTTTTCAAGAAGAAGGAAATGTTCCTGTTATAGTTAATTCAAGTTTTAACAATGGTGTTGGTGGTTATGTAAATTTAGAGCCGACAGAAAGGCGTGGCATAATAACTTTTAGTGATACGACTAGTGCTTCGGCAATTTTCTATCAACCTAATGATTTTATAGGTTATTCTCATGTCCAAGGTATGTATCCATATGAAAATATTTGGACAGAAAAATCAATGTTATTTTTTCTAACCGTTTTTAAAAAATCAGCATATCTATTAGGGTTTGATTATGTAAATAAATTTACAAGACAAATAGCAAAAGAAATAGAAGTGAAATTACCTGTTAAAGAAGATGGAGCACTTAATATACCTTATATGGAAAAATTTATGGATAATTATTTTAAAGATAATGAAAAAATAATTGAAAATATAAATAAAATATCCACATTTAGTAAAAATAGTATTAATATAAGTGAGTGGAAGGAATTTAAAATTGGCTCTTTATTTGATATTTCTAGACCTATTTCTAGAAGTCAATTAAATTATGAAGAAGGTGAAGTTCCATTTGTTGCTTCGGGGAATTTTAATAATGGGGTTTTAAAATATGTAACTGCTAAAGAAAATGAAGTATTAGATAAGGGAAATTCTATTACAATAAGTCCTGTAGATGGATCCTGTTTTTATCAAAAAAAAGACTTTTTAGGAAGAGGTGGAGCTGGTTCATCTATAATTATTTTAAAAAACAAAAATTTAAACGAATATAATGGTTTATTTATATCAACTATTATTTCTAAAGTATGTAGTAAATATTCTTATACCAATATGGCTAATAAAGATTTAATTAAAGACGAAATTATAAAGTTACCATCTAAAAATGAAAATCCAGATTGGGATTATATGGAAAAGTATATTAAATCAATAAAAATCTTTAATAATTCTATTATAAAACCATTAAATGAATAAAACATTGTTAAAATCTATAAATTGTGTTATTATACTTGTGAGGGAAGAGATATGAATAAGAAAAAAGTTAATGAAGAAATGGATGTAAAGGGTTTAGTTATTATAACTGTTGTTTTATGTGTATTAGTTTTACTTATTTATTTACTAACTTTAGGCGCACAAAAATTAGGATGGTTTAATGAAGGGTATGTTTCAAAAGAAGTAACAAATGCTGTAATAAGTTATGAAAAAATAAATGCAGGTACAGTATTTAAAAGAAGTGACAGCGAATATTACGTTTTTATTGCTGATTTAAAAAGTGATAAATCTATATATTCAAGTACACTTGTAGATATATACAAAAATAAAGAAGGAAGTATTCCTTTATATATAGTAGATTTAAGTGAGGGATTAAATAAATTCATTATTAGTGAAGAAAATAATTACAATGCTAATAATGCTAGTGAATTAAAAGTAAAAGATAATACACTTATAAAAATACAAAATGGTGCGAGAGTAAGTTATGTAACTGGAGACGATGCTATAAAAAGTGAACTAGGGTTATAATAAAAAATAGAAAGTTTTAATTAGCTTTCTATTTTAAAATTCTCTAAATAAGTATTATATGCTTTTATTTCAGTAGATCTATTAAATATTTTAAGTTTATAATTTTTAAACTTCTTATTAACTATACTTTTTACAATATAATTAGTAAAATATGGATTTCTAATTAAAAGAGGTCCAAGTAAATATGTTCCATAGAAGTTTTTGTAATTATAGCCTTCTTTTTTTAAATCTAATGTGCATCCAACACCATCTATAACTTTAAAAAGAGGTTTATCTATTCCATACATTACACCACATCTATTTTGAAAACCTATTATTTTTTCTTTAATAAGTTTACTAGTAAAAACTACACTTCCTACAATTCTAAAGTCTTCGTGTATAGTATAATAAGGAAATATATTTAAAGCTTCATACTTTTTATCATTTCTTGTTATATTTAAACCAAATAATTCTAAAGAGTTTCCAGTAACTATAAAATGTTTATTCTTATTTATTGCATTTTCAATATCATTTTTATATTTCATAATATCATTTAAAACAAGAAGTAACCCATCTTCAGTACCCATACCCATATAAAATACATCATATTTATCAAATTCAATTTTATCATTAATAGTTAAAAAATGTATTTCTGTTTTTATATCTTGTCTTTCAAAATATCTTTTTAAAGCTCTTATATTACCATTTTCTCCATATAAATTTAATATATCATAATAAAGATGGGCTATTTTAATTTTGAACATTACTTATACCTTCTTTCTTTAATAAACTTTTAAGTTCTATTTCTTTATCAAAACATACACAACTATAAATAGATCCACTAGTTTTATTTTTTAAAATACTAATTAAATCTTTTTCTAAATTATCAACTAAAATAATTTTATTCTTTAAAATACCTGTATATTCCATTCTAACTAACATATCATACTTAAATCTTCCAACTAAAATAATTTTATCTATTCTTTTATCATTTAATTCTTCAAAATCAATATCCCAAATCCAACTTATATCATTTTCAGTATATCTTCTACTAGAATTATCAAAACCTAAAATTACAGTTTTTTTACCTTTTTCATGAATTATAAAATCTAAAGATTGTTTGTAACTTAAATTATTCTCATTTTTACTTGCAAGCATTTGCCAAGTTCTTCCATAGAAATTATAAATATTAACTCTTTTAGGAATAAATGAAGGATCATTTGTAACTTTTATAATATCTTCATCTTTTATTTTAAGAGTTTTTGAAAGAGCAAAAGCAGCAGTTGTAAAATAAACAGAATATAAGAAATTAGATGGAAGATGTACTTTAACTTTATTAATATAAATATAACCATTTAAAATATTAATATTATGTGCAAGATAATCAATATTACCTCTTTTAAAATCACAATTGGGGCAGTAGTAACTACCAATATGACCATAGTGATAAAATTCATAATGAAGTTTAGTTTTACATACTGGGCAGTAACTAGCATCAATATTATTTAATTTAGTAGGAACAGAGTAGTTATTTTTATCTAATCCATAAGTAGTAATTTTACCTTTATGATTAATTACTAAAGATTTAACTAATGGATCGTCTGCATTAATAATAAGATGAGTTTTATTATTAATAGAAGGTTTTATAACATCTCTTATAAATTCAGGATGAGCGTTTCTTGGAGGTTGATCACGTGTTATATTAGTAATAACTAAATGAGTTAATGTAATACTACTAACTACTTTAGATAAATATCTTTCATCTAATTCCATTAAAAGGACATCTTTTTTAAAAACACCTTTAAAACTAGTATTATTAATAATTAAACTAGCAATCGCACTATAGACATTGCTACCATTTTTATTATAAGCAACAGTATAATTATTATTTTCAAGTATTTTAGAAACTAATTCAGTAGTACTTCCTTTTCCAGAAGAACCAGTTATTCCTATAATTAAATCTGGCATTTTTATTTTAGACAAAATTTTAGGATAAATTTTTAAACTCACGTATCCACCTAGGACACTTCCACCTCTACCTAATAACTTACTTAATTTAGTTAAAAATTTACAAATAAATACAGAAATAAACATTCTCATAAAATCACCATATATATTATATAATAAATATTTATATTAAAAAATATCTTTTACATATAAAATGTAAAGAAAAATATATCTAGTTTTGTCGAATTAAATGAAAATAAATATATATAATATATAATAATAAATAGGTGGAAATAAATGAATATGTTTTATATAGAAAATACATTATATGTAAATTTAAAAGGAGATGTTGATATGAAAAAAGTAGAAGAAAGATTATTTAGTGTATTAGATAAATATAATATAAATAATGTAAAAATAAATATAAATGAAGTATTTAATTATAAAAGAAAAGACTATGATGGATTAATAAATGATTATACAAGAATTTATAAAGGAAAAATAAATATAGAAAAAAAGAGAATATTCTCTTAATTTAATATATAGATTCCAATAGTTAAATATGTAGCAAAAAGTATCCATAATAAATATAATATATTTAAGTAAAAAGGTACTTTTTTATATTTATAGAATTTATTAAGTAAAATAAATACAAGTATATCTAAAAGTATTATCCATATAATAGAAAGACCTCTTAATTTAAGTAAGAAAAATATAATGCTCCATAATAAATTAACTATTAGACTAATATAATATATTTTAGAAGTAAAAGAGTCATTATTATCTTTTTTAAATAAATAATATGAAATTCCTAGTAATATATAAATTATGCTCCAAATAATAGGAAATAGTATTTTAGGAGGAGATAAAGGTGGCTTTGATAAATAAGAGTAATCTATTTTACCACTAATAATAAAACCTACTATAGAACCTAATATAATTGGAAGTAATATATAAAACCATTTTTTTAATTTAGACATATTTTACATCCTTTCTTTAATTAATATACGTAAAATAAACAAAATTATGAAAAAAATGAAAATTTTAGCAAATTTGAAAATTGGATATGTTTTTTTATACCAATTTTTAATTTTGGTTTAAATTTGATTAAAATTGGTCAAAATATACGAAAATTGGTGTTTGAAAACTTAAAATTCGCGATTTGCATTTATAATATTTTTATGCTATTATGCC